>NZ_JAPZQM010000656.1:0-1624 GCF_027530565.1 Microcystis sp. LE19-10.1B
ATGGGAGTGATCAGGGGGAAATTCAGGGACTTTTTCCCTGAAAATTAGGTAATTGACCCCCTCAAAATCGGTAAAACCCCACACCCCACACCCCACACCCTACACCCTGCCCCTAGGAAAAACTTTTTCAGCAGACCCTAATTACTGTCATAATATTTCTCAAAAAAAGAGGAGAAAAAAGCAAGTTCTCCCCTTCTCTCCTCCAGTCTAGCGATTAATTACATTGAAACAGCAGTGAGTAATTTTTTACTATTCACCGCTTTAGTAAGCACCGTTATTTTTGGGAAAAACCACAACACCGATAGTTCTGAAGATTACCCAGATATCAGTTAACCAGTTACGCGAATTAACGTAATACACATCCATCTGCACCCGCAGGGGATAGGGTATGTCATTACGTCCCGAAACTTGCCATAAACCAGTCAAACCGGGGCGAATAGTTAAAACTTTGTCGATGCGATTGCCATATTTCTGCAATTCTTCGGGAACTAAAGGCCGCGGACCGACGACGCTCATATCTCCTCGCAGGACGTTCCAGAATTGGGGAAACTCGTCTAAACTGGTTAAGCGGAGAAATTTGCCAATCCAAGTTATGCGAGGATCGTCCTTAAGCTTGAAATTATCCTCGAATTCTGCCCGCAGTTGGGGAGAGTCTTCCATCAGTCTCTCTAACACCTTATCAGCATCCATTACCATAGTACGGAACTTGATACAGTTGAAATGCTGGAAGTTTTGACCGACGCGCTTCTGCACATAGAAGACCGGACCGGGGGAACTAATCGCGATCAATAAGGCTAAGATTAAATAAAGCGGCGAAAAGAAAATTAGAACCGATAGGGAGAAAACGATATCGAATAATCGTTTTGAGGTATCGCCGTCTAAAGCTATTAACCAAGATTTTTGATGCCGTCTACCAGAGACCGAAGGTTTGAACCCTCGCTTCATCAAAGCTTGTAGAGCCTTGACGGAGATAAGTTGGCTATTAGCAGTCATCTTACTCCTTCACATCACACACACCACACAGTACCCATGATAAAGCCACAAGACCGAAAAAACAAGTCTTCTGGCCAATAACTGGCACTGGCCATTTTAGAGCCTTTGTACTGAAAAATCTCTAATTAGGGTTTACTGAAAAAGTTTGTTGCTGGGATTAGGAGTCAGTCCCGATGAAAAAATTTTCACCCCCACAGATGAAAGAGGTTTCCTTCCCTACACCCTACACCCCACACCCCACACCCCACACCCTACACCCTCTTTCAAGTCAGGAGTCTGGGGAGTCAGGAGTCTGGGGAGTCAGTAGTCAGCAGATTGCTTTTATTTAGGGTTTGCTGAATAATGGTAAAACCCTTTTAAAATAAAGCTTTTGACCTGTTAAAGTCCGATGTTAGTGCTGCGAAAATAGGATTGGGACGTTCAAAAACCTTGCATTATCCTTCTTGTAGTACATCGCTGGGTACAAAAAACAAGGGCAACAAAGCCTAAAACGACCGGCTCCTGACGACCGGCTACTGACTCCTACCCCCAGGAAAAACTTTTTCAGCAGACCCTATTTATTCTTGCCACTTCCTAATTCATAATTCATAATTCCCGCTCCCCCGCTCTCCCGCTCCCCTATACCTTTTAA
>NZ_JAPZQM010000298.1:0-1936 GCF_027530565.1 Microcystis sp. LE19-10.1B
TATTCCTACCCATCCCGATTTTTGAGTCTATTTTTTTCTCTCTTATCTTCCCTCAAAAACCCTATATATATGGGCGCACGGATTCCCATTATACATAAAGTCTAAAGCAAGTCTCGCCATTTGTCAAGGGTTTTCAGAAAAAAAATCGAGCCGATTTGATAAGAGGGAACAGGTATTGGGCTGGAATTGGCGAGGATAGCCCCAAACCAGTGTTAAATAGCCATGATCAGTCAATCTCAATTTTTCTGGGGAACTTTGAGAGCAGCTAAGGAAAAGAGATTAATTTAGCCACAGTGTCCACGGTTTGCTGGCGACAGGTGCGACCATCGGCGAGGGTTCTTTCACCGTCCATATAACCCATAACCCCGTTATGATGGGTAGGTCCCAGGGAGATAATCTTGATAATGCCGAGACGACGAGCTTGATTCCAGTAGGAAAGCCAAGCGATCGGCCAGCGTTCGGGAAAAATCGTCCGACCGATCGGTTCTACCGTATCCCGTTCACCGACTAAATGATAGAACCGATCCAACTGCAAAAAACCGACATTGCCGCTAAAAACCCCCCCTAGAGAAATCATTTCGATGGGTACTTTCAGGAATTTTTTGAGATAGATAATTGCACCCAAGGAAACCTGAGCGCCGCCACTATAACCGATAAAAGTAATTGGTATCTTACTGCCCAAGGGATAATCATTGTGTAGTAATGCCTCGAGAATCACTCCCGCCGAACCCTGATTAAAAATTGGTCCGTAGCGATCATCGGCCGAAACCACGATCTTAAATAAATTCCGCAGATTGATTAAAGCCATTACACCGTTATGCCCTTTCTGACCGTTTGTTTCCACCCATTGCCAGAAACCGGCTAGAGGGCGCTCGGAATCGGTTAAGGCGCGATTAGTGGTGGAATAGGGCATAATATTGCCAATGATCCGCACTTGCGCCGGTAAAATCCCGTATAATTCGGCGAGAAAATTTTGAGCGTAGGGTTTCAAGCGAGTGGACTCCTGACATATCCCGTCGAGATAGACGATATAACGCTGCACTTGGTTTTGGGGTGGTGCTAGTTGCTGCCAGGGTTCCTCGGCATAGACGCGACTGGGACTGTACCAACCGGCCCACCAACCCAAGGCTTCTAGAGGCGAGGTCAGTGCTTCTAGAAATAAACCCAGGAACAGTAATAATAGACTAAATCCGATCAGATCGAAGGTCAGTCGCACGGCATCATCAAGGGCAAAAAATCCTTCCTGTAGCCAAGTTTTGGCGGGAGAAAATAGGAGAATTAAACATAAACCTAAAAAACCTAGCCCAACATATTCTAGAACTGTTTTGAGATTTTGAGTTTTTACTACTTCTAAATGATGACCGATTCTGAGAAAATTTTTACTAATTGGTGAGATAAAAAGAGACATTTCCGTGAGATAATTGTGCCAAAGGGCTTCGTTTTTCGTCTTTTCTTCCTCTGTTTCCTCGCTGGTATCTTTTTCTAGGTCTTCTGGGTTGATTCCCGAATCAACAATTTTTTGCAAGTGTTTTTTATCGATCACTAATTCGACCCCTAATAATTTTTCTGTCAGCCAATGGACAGCAAAAATAAAGGGATAACCGATAGTTCTCTGGAAAACTAAAAGGACAAGAAAACCTAATAAAGAGGCGATGAAAGCATGAAGTAAAGAAATATTGAGGAGAACGGTTAAACCCACGGCCAGGGCTGCCACACTCCAGAGGATTAATAAGATATAGATCGCCCGGCCAGCCTAGGGAAGAGCGATCGCTAATCCGAAGATAAAGGGTGCGTAACTATACTTTAGACGTTCATAATCTGAGATTTATTAAACTTCTGAAATCGTAGAGTCAGCAAGGAATCCAGTTCTTTTTTATGTTTCAAATGGGCATCATTCAAACATTCATAAATGGCTGAAGAAAAGTCAGAAAAGTTT
>NZ_JAPZQM010000045.1:0-1006 GCF_027530565.1 Microcystis sp. LE19-10.1B
GATAAATTCTCTCTAGCATTTTCTGGCTCTCGGGGTTTAGGTCTCTAATCAATCTCATTGTATTTTCCTGCTGCTTCGTTTTTTTATGTATTATACTTCTTAATTTTTTATTTGGGTAATTAATTTTGCATGACTACTTAACACAAACCGAAGAGCCAAAAAAATAATCTAAAACTAATATAGCAATTCCCATAGTTGTGAGGTACAGAGTCTTAGGTTTTGAGGAGTCAGGAGTCAGGAGTTAAGATTTTGGTGTACCTCATGAGATTGGGAAACGCTATAAATAATTTATGGTTTCTTGATTTAAGTAATCAATAATTAATTCAAACTATTCTATTGATAACTAGGGTTAGCTGAATAAATCTAAAAACCTTGTTGGGTAAGACTTTTAGACTTTTTGTCAATCAAAAAGTACCAGATATGGGAGTGGTCGGGGGGAAAATTCCTAGACTTTTTCCCTGAAAATTAGGTAATTTACCCGATGAAAATGGGTAAAACCCCACACCCCACACCCCACACCCTACACCCTGCCCCTAGGAAAAACTTTTTCAGCAGACCCTAACTAGATAGTTTCTCAAAATTACTCTAGTCCTTTAGTTTATGGATAGAGGGAGTTTTTGTCTATTTTTCGCCCTTGGCCGTCACCTCCAATGGGATTGAGGCGGAATTTTTCCCCACTGTGCCAATGGATATAAACAAATAAAAATGGTGTCAGTAGGGAAAAAGCTCACCCCTAGGATTCCTTTGACATACTCCCACCGTCAAGCTACGCTGTGACGGGGGATTCTTTCCACATTGCTGTTAGAAATTCCTTGTTCAACGAGACAGCTTAGATTCTCAATGTCTCCATTAAGAATCCAGAGGCCGGACTCTCTATTATGCGTTTGGGTCGGTTTCTGTTTGCCCAACAGTACCGTTGAGATGATTTCCCAAATATTTCAACCCTTTTTTAAGAATATTTATTGCTGCATTATGATCCCTATCTAAGACTGTTTGACAGTGAGGA
>NZ_JAPZQM010000719.1:0-1670 GCF_027530565.1 Microcystis sp. LE19-10.1B
AACCCTTATAGAGAAAGGCATTTAGCGATTTTTGTCAATTGTTTTTTATCTAGAGCGAACTAATCAATTAAGTCTCTTGCCAGATAAGGATTTAGTCGATTTATGCCCCCCTATCGAACCATAACAAGTAACGAAGAGCCAAGAAATATGAAATTAAACAACTCAAGTAATGAGGCATTATTAGCAAACGATTTGCCAAATCCATAAAAAATTCTCCAGCTAACTTTACCAATTTATGAAATTATCAAAGTATCAAAAAGGTTGGGTAAATTTTGACAATTTGTGCACTCGATTTACTCACCGAATAATTGACCATGTACAGCATTTACAAACGCTTCTGCTTCTGATTTTTGCCATGGCAATCCAGTGACAGGAGTTGCTGTTCCTCCGGCCGTAACCACACTTACCGTTGGAGATCCCCACATCAATAGAACACCAAAAATCAAGGGAATAATACCCACTACTACAGTTATCAAGACAATTCCTAAAACAACAAGGAATAGTCCCCCAACAACTTTCCTATCCATTTCATATCGAACTGAAACAACTTGCTTGAGAGGAACATCTTCTCTTCGTCCACCACTAAACCAGCTTTTCTTCGCCATATAGGTAAGTCTTTTGTTCGTTACAATACCAAAACAGTTGTCAACTAAGACATTTTCTTTAGAACTTGATGTCATTTTTTCCTCCTCATTTGATTTGTGTAATGGTTGATCGTGTGACCTGGACTGCATTGCCTAAAGCCAGTTTAGGCATCCTGACTGTGATATACTAAAATCTGTACTATCACACATTTTCTTTAGATTGCCTAAATAAAGCCTTGAAACTGCTTAATTACTTAGGATACATCGTAGTCTTGAGTTTAGTCAGTCGGAAAAGTCGGAACTTACAGCCAAACAATTGATCTGAAATATCGGAAATATCAGCTAAAATAAGTAAAAAACTTACCTAATCTATAGTCCATGTTTCAAGCTAATCTATCTAATACGGTGTTAAATCTCTTAGATGAGTTGGTTTTTGCCAAAACAGATCAACATCTAGACTATCTTCAAAAAACTATCTTGCAAGGGACCTTAGAAGGTTACAAATACTCAGAAGTTGCCAAAGAATCTCATCTTAGTGAAGGTCATATTCGAGATAGTGCTTCAGAATTATGGAAAATTTTGTCAGAAGTTTTAGGGGAAGATATTACTAAATCAAATATTAGAGCAGTTTTAAAGAAACATAGCTTTATAAATAATAATATGGGACGAGATTTAGTCTCTTTTAATAATGTTCATATTTGTGATCATAATCCATTTTCCCTCAATAATAATAATTATCACTCTGAAATCCAGCGCGATCAACCTTATTTAGATTTAGGTCATATTCCTGAAATAACTCAATTTTATGGGAGAGTTGCCGAATTAAATAATCTAGAAACTTGGATAGTTGCGGAGAAATACCGTTTGGTTACTGTGTTAGGTTTAAAAGGAATTGGTAAAACCACCCTTTCTTTGAAACTGGTTGATAAAATCAAAAATAGTTTTAATAGAACTCTTGCAAATTAATTATATGTTATAATCATGGGTTAACTAATTTTCCCCAAAAAATTAGTTAACCAGTACATTTGTCCTGAATGAAAACTTGAAGTTTAACTTTTAACTCAAAACTCTTTAGATATGCTTTAA
>NZ_JAPZQM010000435.1:0-1341 GCF_027530565.1 Microcystis sp. LE19-10.1B
CTTTGTAAGCGGCAAACACATCCCGATTCTCGGTCAGCCACTCAAAGAAACGGAAAGACATCGCTGTCCGAAAAGCTGCCAAGGCTTCCACAAAAGTGTTTAAAGGTCGATTCGCCCACTGCCTTTGCAATCCCCCAGTTAACTTATGCCACAGGATAAATGTATAGGCACAAAACACCAGGATAAAATGACGAAGTAAGCTTCGTTTATCCCTGACTTGATATTCCCTTAACCCTAACCATCCTTTGGCTTCTCGGTAGAATACTTCCACCCAATTTCTTTCGGTGTAAGTCTTGACTATCCACGACGCTGTTACTGTATCTGCCTCAACTACATTGGTGATGAAATAGTCAACCTCTGTTGCTTTTTCCATTGAACTTGCATTCATGACGATAGCCAAGTTCCTTTCTCCTTCTAGTTGAGATATTTTCGCTCTGAATACCGCTACCCAAACCGTTTTTTCTTTATCTAGATTTAGGGTGATTTTCTCCCAATCCTTTTCTGATAGGCTTTTTGCTAGTTGCTCAAGCTGGATTGTTTCTTCCACACCCCCTTCTTTTTCAATAATTACTTTTCGATTTTTTGCCAATCCTCCTAAGTATTTTAGCTTTCTTTCTTCCAGGGCTTTAAGAAAATTTGTGTTGTTGCCATAACCGGCATCTATTAACACGATTTTCGGTCGATAGCCTCTGGTTAAGCTCCGGTCAATTAAATCTATCGCTATCTCCGGTTTCTTCTTAAATTCTTTGTCTTCTTTCCCCTCGGCTAAGGAACTAGCTGGTTGATAAATTTCAATGTCTAGGGGGACACTTTTTTTGCCGTCGTAGAGATGGGTAGTGACGGCGACTATAGCAATTCCCATAGTTGTGAGGTACAGAGTCTTAGGTTTTGAGGAGTCAGGAGTTAAGATTTTGGTGTACCTCATGAGATTGGGAAACGCTATATTCCGTTGTCTGTCTTGCCAATTTCTCCCAGGTACTGCCTGCCAACTCCGGCGGTCAGATTGCCACTTTTTCGATGTCCTGAGTCATCGACAATCAGGGAAAATCCTCGGGGGATTTGCGTCTGGCGGCATTGGTTCATCACTTGCAACCGACATTCATTCACCTGACGGTCTAACCAAGGAGATTCGGTCAAAAAGTGATGTAATCGGTTATAAACTACTCCGACGGCATTATTGGCCATTTGAGTCAGGTTTTTCCTCTCACTTTCCCCTAATAATCCTCCTAAATATTGTCTGAAGCCGTTTTTTTGCGCTTCGTTTTTGAAGCAATTGTCAAACCGCCGACACCATCGGTCAAAGCATGGGGGCATTGCGGCTGGGGTTGTCTCTTTCATCGC
>NZ_JAPZQM010000428.1:0-1482 GCF_027530565.1 Microcystis sp. LE19-10.1B
TTTTTTCCCCTCAAAAAGTGCCAGCCATTGCGGGGATCGGGGGAAAATTCAGGTACTTTTTCCCTGAAAATTAGGTAGTTGACCACCTCAAAACTGGTAAAACCCCACACCCCACACCCCACACCCCACACCCTGCCCCCACCGAAAACCTTTTTCAGCAAACCCTAATTAACAATAATCTCGTCGGTGCTGTCGGGTTGGTTCATTTCCGTTAGGGTTTGCCAACCTGATTGCCAGAGATTCGCGTCTTGCAACTGTTTAGCATTAATCCAGAAGCGGACAGTCGGATCGCAGGAAGCGACTAATTCCGCAAAAACCCATTGACCGCGATTTTGACGATTGACCACTTGAAAATGTCGCCAGCCCCATGTTTTTTGTTTTGCCGTCCATTTTGACCCCAAGAGATGGGGATACTTCTGTTTTTTGGGCATAAAAGTTAAAACACCTGAGTGCGGGATAGGCTAAAACCCTTATATTATCCTAGTTTGCCAACCCGATTTTTTTCCGGTAGCCAAGGAGAGGAAAAATTATCGGGGCGCTTAAGTGCGCCCCAGTTTTGGCTAATAACCGCGCCAAACACCAACCAAAACCCCTTGCACTTGTACTTGTTCAGTATTGGCTGTAATTGGTTGATATTTTTGATTGGAGGGTTGGAGAGTGATGATTTCGCCTTCTTGGTAGAAACGTTTTAAAGTAGTGCCGTGGCCTTCGACTCTGGCGGCGACGATTTCCCCATTGGACACCGCTTCATTACCCGTGAGAGAACGCATAATCACCAGATCCCCATCGGCAATATGATCCTCGATCATACTGTCTCCGGAAACGCGCAGAGCATAACAGTCTTGGCTGCGTTGCAACAGGTTAGAAAGATCGAGTTTTTCTTCCACATCGGTGAAGGGTTCCACTAAACCACCAGCAGCGATCGCACCTAGAACTGGTAAACCTTGCACTGGTTGTTTGAGAATCCGCAGGGTGCGTGCTTTTCCTTCTGTCCAATCAATATAGCCTTTGGCGCGTAAACGTTCTAAACGGCTTTGAATCGGTGCGGGAGAGCGTAAATTCATCGCTCGCATCATTTGCCGGATGGAAGGGGCGTGTTGAGTAGTGCGAATATACTCAATTAGCCAGTCGTACAACTCCTGTTGCGCTTGAGTAAGGGATTCGAGGTTAGTCATGATCTATTTTCCTATGCTTGGGTTAAGATAATTTGTACTTTAGTTCATTTGTGTTTAACCTAGTACATCTTAACTTCATCGGCTGACTAAATCAACTGGTTATTAGAACTCTTGCGAAAATCAAAAATTGTCGTGCTTGGTTAGGAGACTCCGAGACAGGAGATTATGGCTCTTCGTTACTTGTTATGGTTCGATAGGGGGGCATAAATCGACTAAATCCTTATCTGGCAAAAGATTTAACTGATTAGCTCGCTCTAGATCAAAAACAATTGACAAAAATCGTCCAATGTCTTTCTCTATAAGGGTT
>NZ_JAPZQM010000354.1:0-1293 GCF_027530565.1 Microcystis sp. LE19-10.1B
TTCCGTAACCGTCAGTGTCAGCCCGGCCAGTGTGCAGGAAGACGGTACGACTAACTTAGTTTACACCTTTACTCGCACTAACTTAAACCTGAGTTCTCCCCTGACCGTTAACTTCGGGGCGAGTGGCATAGCCAACGCCGCTCCAGTGGGAAGCGACCCAGCCGATTACAACGTATTAACAGGTAGTGGTGTCACCTTCGACCCGACGACGAAATTGGGAACCGTCACTTTTGCCGCCGGTGCGACAACGGCAACGGTCGAGGTTGATCCCATTGCTGACACTATTGCCGAAATCGCCAACGAAACAGTGGCTCTCACGGTTAATAGTGGAACCGGTTATATTGGCGGTTCACCAGGAACAGCCACAGGAACGATTGTTTCCGAAGAAACCCTACCGATTTTTAGTAACCCCAACCCGATTACTATACCTAGTAGTGGTACGAGTACCCCCTATCCTTCCACTATTAATGTTTCAGGCTTAAGCGGTAATATCAATAGTCTAAAGGTAACGCTGACAAACCTGAGCCATACTTTTCCTGACGATATTGATGTATTACTGGTGGGTCCGACGGGAACCAAAGCCTTATTAATGTCCGATGTGGGTGGCTCAAGTGGTGTCAATAATGTCACTCTCACCTTTGATCCCACGGCCACCTCCTCCTT
The DNA here is from genome assembly GCF_027530565.1 of Microcystis sp. LE19-10.1B. Taxonomy (NCBI): domain Bacteria; kingdom Bacillati; phylum Cyanobacteriota; class Cyanophyceae; order Chroococcales; family Microcystaceae; genus Microcystis; species Microcystis sp. LE19-10.1B. The sequence continues at coordinate 664 of NZ_JAPZQM010000354.1, forward strand.
GCCTGATTCAGGGCTAATTACCAGTGGCAGTTATAAGGCCACAGACGTTGGAACCGGTGATATCTTTAATGCGCCCGCTCCCGGTGGCCCCTACGGTACGGATTTCTCGGTCTTTAACAACACCAACCCCAATGGAACCTGGAGCCTCTATGTCATGGATGACATGGGAGGGGACGTGGGAACTATTGCTGGTGGTTGGTCACTGAATATTGGTACGGGAGCAGCGACAAAATCAATCTCGATCGCCAAAACCACCGACGGTAACGAAGCCGGTTCAGTAAGCAGTGTCTTTACCCTGACCCGCACCGGCGACCTCTCCAGTGCCTTAACGGTTAACTACACCCTTGCCGGTACGGCCACTCCAGGTGTTGACTATACAGGCACTACTCCTAACACCGTCACCTTTGCGGCACTTTCCCCCACTGCTACCATCACTCTGCCCACCAAAGATGACCTCTTGAGTGATCCCAGTGAAACGATCATCACCACAATTACCGCCCCCGCCGGCTACACTATCAGTGGACCCGACACGGCTACGGCCACCATTCTTGACAATGATGGTAACTCAGCTAATAACAACTTGGTCGGGACAAGCTTTGCCGATGCCCTGGCTGGAGTGGGAGGTAATGA
>NZ_JAPZQM010000758.1:0-1383 GCF_027530565.1 Microcystis sp. LE19-10.1B
TGAGGTGGCCAATTACCTAATTTTCAGGGAAAAAGTCCAGGAATTTTCCCCCCGATCCCCGCAATGGCTGGCACTTTTTGAGGGGAAAAAAGTCCAAAAGTCTTATCCAACAAGGTTTTTAGATTTATTCAGCAAGCCCTACTTAAACAAAATGGCAATGCTTCAACAGAGCGCCTTCAAGTAGGGGATGATATTCTTTTTCGGAGATAGTATAGGCCCCAAATCTAGCCAGATGGGGATTTTGCATTTGGGCATCAAATAGACAGAAATCCCGTTCTCTGAGGTGTTCGACTAACTTGACCATGGCTACCTTAGAACCATCGGGAATTTGATAAAACATCGATTCCCCGATAAAAACCCCGCGAATTGCTAAACCTAAAATCCCCCCCGCTAATTGATCCCCTTGCCAAGTCTCGAAACTGTAGGCCCAACCGGCCTGGTGTAATTGCTGATAGATTTGCATTAACTCCGGGGAAATCCAAGTCAGCGAGCGATCGGCACAACCGGCACAAACCCCAGCAAAATTGCGGTTAATAGCCACGCTAAAGCGATTTTGATTCAAAACTCGTTTTAGGGACTTGGGATACCTAAAACGCCGATCAAGAGGGATAAGAGCGCGATTTTTACTAGAATACCAATCCAATCTGCCCCCCTCATCGGCCATGAGAAAGTAACCGCGTGCGTATCCTTGTATAATAGAGGCGGTATCCACGAATCCCCCCAAGAACTCAGTCTCGTAGCCTGATAATTCTCTAATTATGCCTGATCATCCCGCAGCAATTCCGCCCATTACTTTACCACCGATCGAAAATCCCCAACAGGAACAAACTTGGTTGCGAACCGCTTTACATCGTTGGTTAGATGCGGAATTTATTCCCGAAGCTATTAATGAAACTATCGCTGAACGCGCTAGTCAAATTTTTCTGCGTCAGCGTTTGGAAGGGGAAAACGATCTCGGTAGCTTGGTAATTGCGATCGTTACCGAGATGCAAGCTTTTGATTTCCGCGAAAGTTTTTATAGTGAATTTGCCATCGCTAACGCTGTCAGTGATTTAATTTTAGATAGTTTAGGGATCGATCGCTGTTGTGGGCAAAGTTAGACAGTTTTTCTTTGTTATTGGAGTTTAATTTCTATTAGCTGCTCTGCTAATTTTTTTGTACGAATGGGGTAAGCTGCACTGCCTATTAGAAATTTTAGGACAAATGAGCAAAACCTCTCTCCTCGATCATAGACAGTCTTAACCAGTAATTTAGAGAGTCAACAGCTTATTGCTTATTTAAGAAGTTAACAAAATCTTTAATTGACAAGAATTAATTGATAGTTGTTGGGAAAGTTTTATTAAACCTCTTGCATAATTAATTTTTGAGGGTTCAAAAACGGTA
>NZ_JAPZQM010000273.1:0-3635 GCF_027530565.1 Microcystis sp. LE19-10.1B
AAATCCTTATCTGGCAAGAGACTTAATTGATTAGTTCGCTCTAGAGCAAAAACAATTGACAAAAATCGCTAAATGCTTTTCTATATAAGGGTTCCATCCCTTATAACCCCCGTCCATTGCATAACAATTACCGAAGAGCCGAATATCACAGAGTCAAGCAAAATATTATTCCGAAAATCCTACGAGTTCAAAAGGACGCAAATAATAATATTCAATGCTTACTCGAAGCCTCAAATTTATTTGCCGCTCAACTAATGATATCGTTTTACTATACGGACGAAGATGGGTTTGAAGTATTAATCGGTGAGGGGTTTGTTAAAAATGTACAAAGCGATCAAAAAATACAGACAGTTCTCGACCAGCCAGAAGCGGGCTATCAAAATGTTTTAGACAGATTAGCTAATAACGAAGACAAAATTATTCAAAGAATCAAAGTCAAACCGAGTATTTATAAAAAATAATTAAACCTGTAGAGGAAATTATGGAAAACGTCACAGAAATTCCCCTTTTATCCCCCAAAGGAACTTTTCCTGCCACGGTCGTTAAGGTTATTGACGACTATAAATTAGTAATGAATAGAGGTGAACAGAACGGAATTCGAGAAGGTCAAAGAATGATGGTTTATCGTATCGATGACGAAGAAATATTAGATCCCCATACTGGCGAATCTTTAGGGTTTCTCGAATTAGTAAGAGGTACGGGAAGAATTATTTTCGTTCAAGATAAAATATCTATAATTGAAACCGATCAGAAAAAAACTTATAGAAAAAGAATAGAAAATTCTTCTTTGGGATTGAGGAGTTATAAATCTGAAGTGGTAGAATCCGATGAATTAAAACCTTTTGATAATGCTCAAGTTGGCGATTTAGTCAAACCTATTTAGACCTATCGATGGAACAACCAATATTAAAATACTTTCTGTCTCTTAAATATCCGATTTCAATTTATCCCGAAGAAGAAGGAGGATACACGGCATTAATTCCCGATTTACCCGGATGTATGAGTCAGGGTGAAACTTTAGAAGAAGTGATTATTAATATTGAAGAAGCGAGCGAATTTGGATAGAGACGGTTTATTTTGGTAGATCTTTTTGCGTAGGTTGGGTTGAACGAAGTGAAACCCAACAACTGAGGGTTTCTGTCGGGTTTCGTGACCTCAACCCGACCTACGAATTTACTTTTTTGCCCACTAAAGTATCCCATCTCGATTGCTCCTAAAGAAGAATTGAGGGAGCTAGAAAGTTATGGATAGAGACAGTTTATCATAGTGGTAAAAAAGTAATTCCTTCACCTTCTCAAAGATAAATTTTCTCACTCTCGACTCACAGCGATCGCATTCTGCCGGAATTGAGGGATAACTTTCTCCGGTCCGCAAGCCGGAGGAGACAAAACTGGTTTATGCTAGAAAGAGTTACTCTTAACGTAACTTTACAAAGTCATCGATCGCCCACATTTATGGATTGCATCATCAATCGTCGAGCGCGGTTTTCAGCCAGCCATCGCTATTATCTACCAGAATGGGACGAAGCCGAAAATCAAAGACGTTTTGGTCTTGGTAGCCGTTTTCCCGGTCATGGTCACAATTACGAATTATACGTCTCCCTATACAAAGAACTCAATCCTTATGGCATGGTGGAGAATCTCTCCACCGTAAAACAGGTAATTAAACGAGAGATAACCAGTCAATTAGACTACTCCTATCTCAATCAAGTCTGGCCGGAATTTCAGCAAACCCTACCCACCACAGAAAATATCGCCAGAGTTATCTGGCAAAGATTAGCACCCTATTTACCATTGGTCAAAATTCAACTATTTGAACACCCCGAATTGTGGGCAGAATATCAAGGAAAAGATATGGAAGCAACTTTAACCATCAAAACCCATTTTAGTGCCGCTCATCGTTTGGCTTTACCGCAATTAACCCTGGAACAAAACTCGGAAATCTACGGCAAATGCGCCAGGGTAAACGGTCATGGCCATAATTATCACCTAGAAGTATCCGTGGCGGGGGAAATCGATCCCCGCACCGGTATGATTGTAGATCTAGGGGATTTACAAAAAGCGATCGATGAATTGGTAGTAGAACCCTTCGATCATACTTTTTTAAATAAGGATATTCCCTACTTTGCCGAAGTGGTTCCCACCGCGGAAAATATTGCCTTACATATCGCTCAACTATTAGGGGAACGGATCCGCCAATTAGGAGCCGAATTAGATAAAGTTAAACTGATTGAAAGTCCCAATAATTCTGCGGAAATCCACTGTCGTGGTTTGGTTCAAGCTCCCCGACAACTTCTAGAAAAAACCCTGACAGCCGTTTAATTGCCTGTTAGTTAAGGTGATTAGGGTGAGCATGGCTCACCCTGATGGATTTAATTAGGGTTTGCTGAATAAATCTAAAAACCTTGTTGGATAACGCTTTTAGACTTTTTTTGCCTCAAAAAGTGCCGACCTTTGGAGTGATTGGGGGGAAAATCCCTGGACTTTTTTCCTGAAAATTAGGTAATTGACCACATGAAAATGAGTAAAACCCCACACCCCACACCCCACACCCCACACCCTACCCCCAGGAAAAACTTTTTCACCAGACCCTAATTAAACCCTAGTTAAACACTTCTCGCCATCCTCGCTTTCCTTTGCTTTGGCGTAAGGGAGAGGCTAAATCGACAATTTTCTCGAGCAGTTTCGGGGCCAATTTTTGACACCAAAGAGCTAGATGACTTTGCCAACCGACGACAATTTCCGTTTTGTCCCTATTTAACCCGGTAATTAGGGTTTGGGCGACTTCTTCGGCGCTCATCGGTTTTAACCATCGAAATAACTGCAATTCTCGCACCATATCCGTATCGGTTAAAGAGGGTAAGAGGGTGACAACTTTGATGTTGTGTTCCCGTAATTCCGACCTGAGAGCTTGACTAAAACCCAAAATGGCAAATTTGGTGGCCGAGTAGGTAGCAAAGCTAGGAGCGGCAATTTTACCCATCATGCTGGAAACATTGACAATCGTTCCCTGTCCCCGAATTGCCATCCGGCGGGCAATTAAGCGAGTAACCGTGTACATGGCCATCAGATTTAAAGATATTTCTGCTTGCACTTGCGAAAATTGCGAGCGTAGAAAGGGGGTTTGATGGGCAATACCGGCACAGTTAACGAGGATATCGATGCCGCGGCATTCTTGCCAAACGCGGATAATTGAAGGACCAACAAGGTCATTTTCGGTTAAATCTAGGGCTAAAGGTGTGGCAATGACCCCTAGGGACTCAATTTCTTTGGCTAGTTTTTCTAATCGCTCTTGATCTCTGGCAACAATCACAATTCTGCTTAAACCTTGTCGGGCTAATTCTAAGGCGATCGCTCGTCCAATACCCCGGGATGCCCCCGTGACTAGGGCAGTTTTTCCCTGTAATTTCATGATCAAACTCCTGTTTTAAGCAACAGTACGGGAATTTATTGGTTTTGCTTCTGAAATCTTTGATTTGTGCATCTATACCCTACATAGGGTTTGCTGAAAAAGCTTTTCCTGGGGGCAGGGTGTGGGGTGTGGGGTGTGGGGTGTGGGGTTTTACCCATTTTCAGGGGGTCAATTACCTAATTTTCAGGGAAAAAGTCCCGGAATTTTCCCCCCAATCACTCCAA
>NZ_JAPZQM010000399.1:0-1927 GCF_027530565.1 Microcystis sp. LE19-10.1B
ATATGCCAACGTCCAGAAGGATGTAATCTGACTGTTACTGTGCTTGGTTCACAGCTTTCTGGGATTTGTCTTGACCATCGAATAGGTAAAGGTTCTGTGCATTTGGCTAAATAGATTTGTTTGTCTTTAAATTTAAAAGCAGACTTAGTAAATTCGGCACTTCCTCCTTGATGTTTTTTCTTAAAGTTAGGATACTTAGTACGACCAGCAAAGAAATTAGTGAAAGCTGTTTGTAGGTGTCTTAACCCTTGTGGTAAAGGTACACAGCTAACTTCGTTTAAAAACTCTAATTCTTCTTGCTTTTTCCAATCGGTTAGCATTGAAGAAGTTTGAGCGTAGCCTACTCTTTCTTGTCTTTCATACCATGCTTGTGTTCGTTCGTGGAGAGCTTTGTTGTAAACTAATCTTACACAGCCCAATGTGCGCCGCAATAGCGACTCTTGTGTTGGTGTGGGGTAAAATCGAAACGAATAGGCTTTTTCCATACCTCACATTTTAGCATATATTTCGTAAATGTGCTAATATTTAACAGTAAAGCCGTCGTAGAACGACGGGGTTTCAGACCCAAAATTTTCGATGAAATTTACCAGTAGTCAAAGCGAACTCAACAGCAATTTATCCCTAGTTAGTCGGGCCGTTGCCAGTCGTCCTACCCATCCGGTGTTGGGAAATGTTCTCTTTTGTGCCGATGAGGAAAAGGGCGAAATTAGCCTGACTGCTTTTGATTTGAGTTTAGGGATTCGCACCAGTTTTCGGGCCGAGGTGGTGGAAGGGGGTAAGATTACCCTGCCGGCAAAATTACTTAACGATATTGTCTCTCGTTTGGGAGAGGGGGAAATCACCATCTCTGTGGAAGAAAACGAGAATGATGAGGAGCATAGTCTCGCTTTCCTGAAAACTGCCTCGGCACAGTTCCAAATTCGCGGCATGAAAGCCGATGAGTTCCCAGAATTGCCCACGGTGGCCGATGGGGAAATTGTTAATTTACCTGTAGTTGCCTTGACAGAGGGACTAAAAGGTGCATTGTTTGCCGCTAGTGGCGATGAAACTAAACAGGTGTTGACGGGGGTGCATTTAACTAAAACCGTCGATTGTCTAGAATTTGCCGCTACAGACGGTCATCGTTTAGCGGTGGTACAAACTCCCCTAGAGGAGGTGGAAAGTGCCTCTGGTGGCTTTAATGTCACCATTCCGGCCCGGGCCCTGCGAGAATTGGAAAGAATGATGTCAACAAAACAAAATATCGAGACTATTACTCTGCATGTGGATGATTCTCAAGTCATCTTTGAAATGGGGGAACAGAGGTTAACCAGTCGTAAGTTAGAAGGGGCCTATCCCACTTATAATCAGTTAATTCCTAAATCCTTCGAGCGCTCTTTGGTTTTAGACCGCAAACAATTAATCCGTTGTTTGGAATTAGTGGCGGTTTTATCGGACCAAAAGAATAATTTAGTCAAGTTTAGCCTCGATAGCGAAAATGACCGTTTATCCCTAGCGGTGGAATCTCCCGATTTAGGTAGTGCCAAAGAGTCCATGGCGGCGGAAATTCAGGGAGAAAGTGGCGATATTGCCTTTAATGTTAAATATTTGATGGACGGTTTGAAGGCTTTACCTAATAATGATATCCAAATGCAGTTAAATGCTAGTACCCAACCGGTTATTTTTACCCCCTTGGGAGGTTTAAAGATGACCTATTTGGTGATGCCGGTACAAATTCGTCAGTAAGCTGTCCGCGCATTTAAATTGATTGTTGAGACGAGGCAAGAGATAAGACCCCCCCGGCCCCTAGGGCTGATTCATTCTCCGAATCTAATTCTTTTTTTGCTACCTTTAATCGCTTATGAGGTAAGCAAAGCACGACGTTTTTAAAAATTTTCAGCTATGTATTTCGAGAAATCGACTAAAAACGTTGCCAGATAAGGACTTG
>NZ_JAPZQM010000270.1:0-2756 GCF_027530565.1 Microcystis sp. LE19-10.1B
GAACCCTTATATAGAAAGGCATTTGGCGATTTTTGTCAATTATTTTTGATCTAGAGCGAACTAATCAATTAAGTCTCTTGCCAGATAAGGATTTAGTCGATTTATGCCCCCCTATCGAACCATAACAAGTAACGAAGAGCCCGGAATCTCACCTTACCTAAAATATTCTTTTAACAATCTATAGCGTTTCTGATTCACAAGAGGTACATTCCTGATCCTGAACAGCTTAATCAGCAAAGGTTTAAGTGTGCCGCACAGATGCAAGAACCGCTATAAAAACTGGCCATTATGATAGTTGTTGACATTCAAAAAAACTCCCTCAAAGAGCAAAGACTACAATTTATTCGCAATCATCAACAAGCTTTCGATGTTGAGCCTGTTTATCCTCTGCGGCTATTTGAAGATTTCGTGATGGAAGTTGAAGGCGATTGTAGTATTGAAGCCTCTTGTAAGATAGAATTGGATAAACTGATTGCCTCAAGGTTTATGCTCTTGTTTAAAGATAAAGCTCAAGAGTGGCAAAAATATCTAACTCAATCTCCAGCTTGTTTTCAGCAAGTGGAGAACCGTGTGGGTGTTCAATTAGATTATTCTCTATTACAGCGATTTTTAGGAGACAACTTTGACTTCTAGCTTGCTAGAAGTCCTAAGTGCTGGTATTGACTTAAGAACAGACCTTGCCGATTCTAGTGTAAAAATGCACATCAGAATTGGGGATTATCCCGAAAAACTAGCAACCGCTTTTATTTTAAGTGACGGTGCTGCTGATAGTAATTATCTCAGTGGGTTTGTTAACCTAATTGGTTTTGATTTTTATTTCAATGGTAAGAGTGAAATCGAAATTTATGTCGAAGTTAGAGAAGATGATTTTTTCAAACCAGAAACCATCAATCAAGTGTGGCAACATTTTCCTAAATCAGCCTTAAAACCTCTCCAATCATCAAGTCTATTTTTTACAGGTTTATCAAAAGCCAATCATAACCCAGTGCTTTACTACAATCTCAAAAATCCTCAGGATCTAATAAATTGTTTTAAACTTAATTATACTGCCCAAAAAGTTCACAGCTTTTATCAACATCAAGATATTTTACCTAATATGTGGGTAGGTACAGCCCAACAAGAATTAGAAAAAACGAGAATAGAAAATATTCGGCTTTACTATTACAAATCATTCACAATGGAGTGAACTCTAATGTTAACCACAAAACCCCGCTTTCAAACCTTCGCTGAATATCTACAGTATGAGGATAATTCAGAGGAAAACTATGAATTATTTAACGGGGAATTGATAGAAATGCCACCAGAATCAGGACTTAACTTTCAAATTGCCAATCGTCTTTTTCTAGTCTTTGCTTTAATGCTAGGAACCGATAGAGTCAGAGGACATGGTTTAGAATTAGAAGTGAGAGGCGAACCGAAAAACCGTTATCCTGACTTAACCATTATTCGAGAAGAACATATTCAATTACTCTCCCAGAGAAATACGATTCTTCTTTCCATGTTACCCCCCTTATTAGTCATTGAAGTGGTTAGCCCTGGAGAAATCCAAAGAGAGAGAGATTACATCGCTAAAAGAAGCCAATATCAAGATTGTGAGATTCCCGAATACTGGATAGTTGATCCTCAAACTCAAACCATTTTAGTCTTAGAATTAAGAGGAAATACTTATACAGAAATTGGTAATTTTAGCAATGATGACTTAGTAAAATCCTCTATATTTAGTCAACTTAATTTAAAAGTTTCTCAAGTATTTAATCAAGAAAATTAAATCCCATGATTACCGTCGAACCCATTACCTTAAACCTAAAATCCGTCAATTTAAGCGATGAGCAATTCTATCAACTTTGCCATAATAACGACGATTGGCGAATTGAACAAACTGCTGCAGGAGAATTAATTATTATGCCCCCGATTGCTGCTATTAGTGGAAATCGAGAATCAGATTTAAACGGCTTTGTTTGGTTATGGAATCGTCAAACAAAACTCGGAAAAGTCTTTAGTTATTCTACTATCTTTACCTTACCCAAGGGTGGTAAATGTTCCCCTGATGTCGCTTGGATTGCTAATGAACGCTGGGACGCTTTACCCCGAGAAGAACAAGAAAAATTTGCCACAATTTGTCCTGATTTTGTGATAGAATTAAGGTCGCATACTGATTCTTTAACTCAACTCCAAGCAAAAATGCAGGAATATCTTGATAGTGGCTTAAGACTAGGTTGGTTAATTGATCCCATTAGTCAACAGGTAGCCATCTATCGCCAAAATCAGGAAGTAGAAATCATCTCATTACCAACCACCTTATCTGGGGAGGACGTTTTACCCGGATTTACTTTAGAATTACCCATTTTTTGACGACAGGAAATACAAAGATGATAGCAACTGCAACAATTTCTCCTCAATTAACCATCCCACACCTAGAAAATGGGGACAAGCTTACTCGTCGTGAATTTGAGCGTAGATATAATGCTATGCCAAATCTAAAAAAAGCAGAACTCATTGAAGGAATTGTTTATATTATGGCTTCTCCCCTAAGAATTACGAACCATGGCAACCCTCATGCGCGTATTATTACTTGGTTAGGTAACTATTGGTCAAATACACCCGGAACAGAATTGGGCGATAATTGTACGGTACGTCTTGATGCGGACAATGAACCTCAACCCGATGCACTATTAAGAATTAAAAATGGTGGACAATCAACGATTAGTGAGGATGGTTATGTCGAAGGTGCGCCAGAGTTAATCGTCGAAATTGCT
>NZ_JAPZQM010000557.1:0-3773 GCF_027530565.1 Microcystis sp. LE19-10.1B
TTAGGGCTTGCTGAATAATGGTAAAACCCTTTTAAAATAAAGCTTTTGACCTGTTAAAGTCCGATGTTCATGCTGCGAAAATAGGATTGGGACTTTCAAAAACCTTGCATTATCCTTCTTGTAGTACATCGCTTGGTACAAAAAACAAGGGCAACAAAGCCTGAAACGACCGGCTCCTGACGACCAGCTACTGACTCCTACCCCCAGGAAAAACTTTTTCAGCAGACCCTAATTAGAAAAGAATTTCCGGATTTGGCGGCCAAGTATTTCGACAATAAACCTTATTTTTGGACGGGAGGTTATTTCGTGGCTAGTTGTGGCGGCGTTACTGTCGAACAACTAAAAAAATACGTCGAGAACCAAAAAAACTCCCCGAAAGTGGAAACGCTACCGCGTTAGTTTCATTCCGGTGGCGATTTATTCCCGTTAAACCGCGTAGCGGTTTAACGGGAGTCCTCTCGTTCCATTGAGATAGGCAGTTTAAATGCAGTAAAGCTGATATTTTCTAGCAAATCTCTTGATTGTCAGCCCTTGGCTGGCAAAAAAGCAGCGAAAAAATCACAAAAATCCGCTGAGATGTCTTCCCAAGACATCAATTAGGGTCTGCTGAAAAAGTCGTTCAGGGAATTATGTGATATTGTCTGGCAATTTTCACTGGTATCGAACGCCTCAATGGTTCTGATCGCCGCACCTTCCCCACCGGTGCGTTGCTGGGGGTGGGGCATGACGCTTAAATGCTATTTTGGTTTAGTTTGGACGCTAATAGGGCCATTAACGCTGGTTTGACAGGCTAAACGATAATTTTCGGGTTTTTTCTTCAGACAGCGCTGTTCAAAGTCGGTTTTGGCCGAGAGATTTTCCATCCCCTCGACAATTGCCACTATACAAGTACCACACTGACCGTAACCGCCACAATTCATCAATTTACCGCCAAAAGTGTAGATATCAACGCCATTCTGGATTGCTTTCTCTCGTAAATTCGCTCCATCTGCCGCTACCACGATCTTATTCTCTTTGACGAAGTTGATGTTACCCATGACTGTGTTACCCTAAATTTTTGCAAATTAATATTAAAAAATATTAAATTTTTTTGATTGTAACATTTTTGGCTCGCTGTTCTAAATATTCGGCGATGCCAATAGCGATCGCTTTTTTGCCGATAAATTTCCCCAATGCCGCTTTTGTGACCAAATAAGCCACCTGTTCCCCTTGATCGCCCTTTTCCTCACCCCTATTAGCAATAACAGCCTGATAGCCCTTTTCTAGGCGTTTACGGGCGATTTCCAGTAACTCCTCCTGACTGACTCCCTCCTGATACTTGAAAGTCACCATCTCTAAATCGGGAAATTTTTCTCTCACCTTGTCAATCACTTTTTCCGTCGGCACAAAATTAAGATTTAACTGCCCACCACTGGGAATTTTGCCGTAAAAAGGGCTTTCTAAGCGATAATCTGCCACTGCTGCCGAAAAAATTCCAAATTTATAATCTTTACTGCCTAATTCTCCCATAACCTTCCCTAGATACTCGTCATAAGTTTCAATAATTTCATGGGGTAAATAAGCGGGAGGTGTATAGCTGCCGCGTCCGTGGATTAATTGCACCTTTGCCCCGCGCAGGTACAATTCTTCTGCAATAGCGACTCCTAATTGTCCGGTAAAACGATTGGTTAAACGACGAATATTATCGATAATAACGGGTGTGGGTCCACCAGTGACTAAAATCGGCCTATTTTTCAGGACAGAATTACTGAGAATCCCACAGGCTGCCACTGTGATCTCTTTTTCCCCGGGGAGATTGTGCTTACCGTAATCATCCCGGGGTGACATAATCTGGACTCCCCAGCGATCGAGAGTTTGCAAAGATTCGGTCAGAATAGCATTATGTAAACTGCCGTGCATGGTGGGGACAAGCAGAATTTTAGTTTTTCCCTTTTCCTGTCGTCCCAAGGCCGAGGCCAAGCATGAAGTGATCACTCCGTCAGCGATTCCGTAACGAAACTTATTAATCGTGTTATAGGTAGCGGGGGCGACTAAATAAAGATCAAAGGGAGATTGATCGCTTAAATGTTCTGCTTTTGCCGTTAATTGGCTAATTACGGGATTAACCGTACTCCATTCCAAAGCTTCCTTAGTGACGTATCTTAAAGCTTCTTCTGAGACAAAAGCCACGACTGTAGCCCCGAATTTCCGCAAAGATCGGGCAATTAGCGGCGCTTTCATGGCCGCAATCCCTCCCGTCACCAGTAAAGCAATACGTTTACCCCAGAGATGATGACTTTCTAAGGGTACTTCGCGATCGCTTAAGGGCGAATCCGTCGGAGAAGAGAAATTCCAAGTCATAAATTTGGGGGTGGGGGTTTTGTCAGTGATCAGTAAACAGTAAACAGTGAACTGAAAACTCAAATCTGATCACTGATAACTGATAACTGATCACTGATTCGGTTATCCCTATTCGGGGTTTGTCTATCCCTGAGGGAGAAACTGGTTATCCTAGTAAATAAAGGGTTGCTTCGGTGTTCTTATGATTGACAAAATTTTAACTAAAGTTCGATCGCTTGCCAAGCCGCTATTAGTTCTAGGATTAGTGACAACGCTGATTTTAGGCAATGTTTCCAGTGCTTTGGCGGCATCGGGGGGTAGAATGGGGGGCGGTAGTTTTCGCGCCCCTAGTCGCAGTATTAGCCCTTCTAGAGGTGGTGGTTACAGTTCCCCCGGTTACGGTGGAGGTATTGGTTTTCCCTTCCTCTTACCCTTCTTTTGGGGTGGTGGTGGCGGTGGCTTAATTTCTCTGTTAATCTTTTTTGCTATTGCCAATTTCCTCGTTAATGCTTTCCGTAATGGTGGAGGCAGTGATGAGAATGGTATGACGATAGAATCCGGTTATGAAACCGTCTCCGTGGCTAAAGTACAGGTGGGTTTGTTGGCTAATGCCCGTTATCTGCAACAAGAATTAAATCAAATCGCCCTAACTGTGGATACTAGCACCTCCGAGGGACGCGTCGAAGTCTTACAAGAATCGGCCCTCGCCCTGTTACGTCATCCGGAATACTGGGTTTATGGTAACGTCGATTCTCAACAAACCAGCCTCAGCAGTGCAGAAGCGAAGTTTAATCAGTGGTCTCTCAACGAACGCGGTAAACTAACGGCGGAAACCTTAACTAATTACAATAATCAACTGCGTCAAGGTTCTCAAGAAAATATTTTACCCGAATCGGCTGGAGAATTAGCTAAAACCGCACCGGAAGGCTATATTTTGGTGACTATTTTAGCCGGCATTGTCGGTAAATTTTCTCTAGCCAAAATTAATGATTCCCAAGACTTGAAACAAGCCCTGCAACAAATTGGTAGTATGGGAGGCGATCGACTTTTAGCGGTAGAAGTGATTTGGACTCCTCAAAGCGAGGGTGATATTCTCAGTCAAGACGACATTCTCGCCAATTATCCCGATCTGAAATTGGTGTAATTTGTCGGGGGATAACCCTAGATAGGGTTTGCTGAAAAATTTTTTCGTGGGGGTAGGGTGTAGGGTGTGGGGTGTGGGGTGTAGGGTTTTACCGATTTTGAGGGAGTCTTCCAAAAAGTCTAAAAGTCTTACCCAACAAGGTTTTTAGATTTATTCAGCCAGCCCTAGATAGGGTCTGCTGAAAAAGTTTTTCCTGGGGGTAGGAGTCAGTAGCCGGTCGTCAGGAGTCGGTCGTTTTAGGCTTTGTTGCCCTTGTTTTTTGTACCAAGCGATGTACTACAAGAAGGATAATGCAAGGTTTTTGAACGTC
>NZ_JAPZQM010000252.1:0-2296 GCF_027530565.1 Microcystis sp. LE19-10.1B
ACATTGAACCGAGAGATACGGCATCAGCGAAGGTAATTGAGAACCGAGGAAAAAATGCGGTCGGACTGACCGTGTTAGAAAACGCTCGCGGAGGCGATTTGACGGGGATCGACCGGTTAAACCAGGTCGATCTAGTTAAAAGCCTAAGAACCGAGAATCCCCCGCTACACCGCGCGAGCGGTTAGCGGGGGAGAGTCAAAAAGAACAGAAATTCCAGCCCGTGACCGCCCGTTTAAATTCCTCGTCGATGAATCTCGCCGTCGCAGCGATCCTCCTACCCACAACCTTTCAATACACCTCCGCCGCAATCCAGGAGATTGCCCTACAGCGTCTCTCGGTAGCGGTGGCGGCGGTATTAATTTTTGTGTATTGCCTGAGTCTGCTGTTTTCGATGAAGACCCACACCTATCTTTACGAGGTGGGGGTTGCCGATCTCGATCAAGAGTCGGGGGAAGCCGTAGGGGTAAAAAAGCCGAATCTCTGGCTGTGGGTGGGGATATTACTGCTCGTGACGCTCGGGGTGGCGGTCGAATCGGAATTGTTAGTTAATACCCTAGAGGAAGCCACGCATAAATTAGGATTAACGACCCTTTTCACGGGGGTGATCCTGCTGCCAATTATCGGCAACGCGGCCGAACACGCCACCGCGGTTAGGGTCGCCTTAAAAGACAAAATGGATCTGGCGGTTTCCGTGACGGTGGGTTCGAGTCTGCAAATCGCACTTTTTGTCGCGCCGGTTCTCGTAATCGCGGGTTATTTCCTCGGTCAGCCGATGGCTCTCGATTTTGATCCGTTTGAATTGGTCGCCGTCGCCGTCGCGGTGTGGCTGACTAACTCGATCAGTAACGACGGTCGCTCGAACTGGCTAGAGGGTATATTACTCGTCGCGACCTACGCGGTGATCGCCCTCGCTTTCTTTTTCCATCCCGCAGCGGCCTAGGGCGATCGGTCGTGCGAAATACAGTTTCTCGATCGGGATAGGTAGTAAAATTCTCCCGTTCCAGAACCTTTGAAGGAAAAGCCGAACGCCGAATATTTCGGTTTCCCCTGTCACGGTGAAGGTATAAAGAACGGACGAACCCGACGGCCATCTTAAGGAAAAAACCATGATCGAGATTGTGATCGCGATATCCACTGGTGTAGCGGCATTCGTCGCCACCAACCTCGACGATATATTGATCCTGACGATTCTCTTCAGCCAAACGGGAAAACTCTTCCGTCATCGCGACGTGATCGGTCAGTATATCGGCTTTAGTCTGCTTGTTATTGCCAGTTTAGCGGGGTTTTTCGGGTGTTTTCTCATCCCTACTCAATGGATTCGCTATCTAGGCCTCGTTCCTGTGATTCTCGGCATCTTTTCCCTTCTCAAAGAAGAGGAGAAGGAGGAAGAGCCGGAGAATGTCGAAGTCAACCTAGAGGGTGCGAAACATTCCCCCTTCGGTCGTTGGTTTGACCCGCGCACCTATAGCGTGGCTGCGTTGACCGTCGCCAACGGCAGCGATAATATCGGCATTTACGTTCCCCTTTTCGCCAGTAGTAGCGTAACAAGTCTGATCGTTATCGTCAGCGTGTTTTTGATTCTGGTGGGGGTTTGGTGTGCGTTCGCCTACGGGTTGACCAGCGTGCCGACCATCGCCACTATTCTAACCAGTCAGGGAAGTACCTTCGTTCCCTGTGTGCTGATCGGTCTGGGTATTTTTATCGTCAAAGAAAGTATTTCCCTCGCGTTTTTGGCCTTAGCAATTAGCTATCTCTGGGCGATCGTCGGTCGCAGTAAGGAACTGGCAAAAAAATAAAGTACCATTTATTTTCAAGGCAGAATCATCACATCCCAAGAGGGTAATTAGGGCTTGCTGAATAATGGTAAAACCCTTTTAAAATAAGGCTTTTGACCTGTTAAAATCCGATGTTAGTGCAAGAAAATAGGATTGGGACGTTCAAAAACCTGGCATTATCCTTCTTGTAGTACATCGCTTGGTACAAAAAACAAGGGCAACAAAGCCCGAAACGACCGGCTCCTGACGACCGGCTACTGACTCCTACCCCCAGGAAAAACTTTTTCAGCAGACCCTAATTATCTGAAAGTTCTTTTAACTCAAACAAATAGAGATCTAGAGGTCGTTAATCTAGCAGAAGAAAGAAAAGACGATTTAAGGCAAGACTTCGTGAGCATAATTACCTCATTTTGCGCTCGATTATACTCATTAAGACGACGAAATAGAAAGACAGAATGTTTAATTAAATGCCTTGAGGAGAATGATGAAATTAGTTCAAAAACATCTAATTAAATTTAATC
>NZ_JAPZQM010000530.1:0-2898 GCF_027530565.1 Microcystis sp. LE19-10.1B
TTGTTGGGTAAGACTTTTAGACCTTTTGTCAATCAAAAAGTACTGGATCTGGGAGTGATCGGGGGGAAATTTAGGCACTTTTTCCCTGAAAATTAGGTAATTGGCCACCTCAAAACTGGTAAAACCCCACACCCCACACCCCACACCCCACACCCCACACCCTACCCCCCGGAAAAACTTTTTGCCGCAAACCCTGTCTAAACTCCTAGCCGATCATCCGGGTGATTTGAAAGGCTTCCGCGATCGGCCCGAGGGCTAATATCGGCAAGAAAGTCAGCGCACCGAGAATTAAAATCACCCCCGCCGTCACGCTGGTAAAGAGTCCGGTATCGGTGCGGAGGGTTCCGGTGGTGGCGGGAACTGGTTGTTTGCGGGACATCCCATCGGCTAACAAGAGCAGGGCGGCGATCGGGATATACCGTCCGGCGAGTAAACTGAAGGAGGCACTTAGATTCCACCAGAGAGCGGTAATCGTCGGTTTGGCACCAGCCGCAATCGCAAGCGGCGCAGGTTGGGAATCCCCTAGTCCCTCGAATCCCGACCCGTTATTGGCAGCGGCGGAAGCGTACTCGTAGATAACTTGAGATAATCCGTGAAAGCCGGGGTTACTGATGCCCTGAAAGTCGGGAAAGGCAAGGGCGATCGCTCCAGGGATGAGGATGGCGATCGGGTGAACCAGCAGAATTAAAAAACTCGCTAACACCACTTCCCGTTTCTCGATTTTGCGCCCGAGGAATTCGGGGGTTCGCCCCACCATTAGCCCGGTGACGAATACCGCCAGGATCAGATAGGCAAACAGGTAGGCGGTGCCGGTTCCCTGGCCGCCGAAAACGATTTGCAGGAACAGATTCGAGAGGGTGGCGAAGCCGCCGTTCGGCATCAAGGAATCGTGCATGGCGATCACCGCACCGCACATGGTGGCCGTGGTAGTTACCGCGTACAGGGCCGATTGCGCCCAACCGAAGCGTACTTCTTTGCCCTCGAAGTTAACCGCTCGCTCCACCCCTAGCAGGGAGTTAACCGCCTGGTTGCCGTTATATTCCCCGATCGCTGTGATGATCGTAAAGCCGATGAAGATACCGAGGGGAATTAGATAGATTAACCGAGCTTGCTTGAGATTATCGGCGAAAACCCCGTAGGTATAGATCAGGGAGGTGGGAATCGAGAGAATCGCTACCAACTGCACCAGATTGACGAATCCGTTCGGGTTTTCAAAGGGGTGGGCCGAGTTGCTGGCAAAAAAGCCGCCGCCGTTTTCTCCCAATTCCTTAATAATCTCGAAGTGGGCCACTGGACCGCGGGCGATCGCCTGACTCAGGTTGGGGTTTTCTAGCGTCGGCAAGATCGCCGGGCCCGCGAGGGTTTCCGGGACTCCGGCGATGATCAGGGCAATTGCCCCCACGATCGAGATCGGTAAGAGGATACGGGTGATCGCTCGGATCAGATCCACATAGAAATTGCCCAACGGTCGCCCCGTCAGTCCCCGAATAAAGGCGATCCCCACCGCTAGACCGGTTCCGGCCGAGGTGAACATCTGGTAGCCAAGACCCCAGATCTGACTCCCGTAGCTGAGGGTGGTTTCTCCGGAATAATGCTGTTGGTTGGTGTTGGTGATAAAGGAAATCGTCGTATGTAGCGTGGTGTCCCAAGAAGGGGCGGGGATCCCCGTCGGGTTGAGGGGAAGGACTCCTTGGCCCGCAATCAGGGAAAAAACCAGAATTGCCATCACCGCGTTACTGTAGAGAACGGCGCGGACGTACTGCCAGCCAGTCATATTCTCTTTCCCTTTCACCCCGACGAAGGTGTAAAGAAGACTCTCGACTCGATCGCACAGTGGGTCGAGTAGGGTTCTCCGTTCCATGAACACCCTAGCCATATACCGCCCGAAAAAGGGGGTGATCGCCACGATTATCAGGATCGTGAGCGCGATTTGAATCCATCCTTGCAACATGGTTCGATCAACTCCAAAAAAAGGCCAGTGGAGGCTCGATCAACGATCAACCGGGACCCTCACGGGTTCGCTGTCTCGAAACCGCTTGCTGAAAACCGAGTTTGTCTAATCATTAGCGATCATTAACAAATGGATGATCGAGGGATTATTATCGCCTCTGCTGGAACGATTATAGCGATTTCTTGCACCTTGACAAGCTATATTTTTTCCGTTCGTTATCCTATCAGCTTTTACGCACTTATGCAGCAATACCAACAATTAGCAATTATCCTAAATCCAGTTATTAAAAACTGATTATCTATTCCCCCTTTTGCCTCTTGCCTCTTGCATGAGTGCCTATCCTGATATGTTACCTATACTTAACGGATTTAGTATTATAAGTAGTCGTGCAAAATTAATTTCCTAGTCGAGACTCCGAGACAGGAGACTCCGAGACAGGAGACGGGGGACTCCGAGACAGCTATCAGGGATCAGATTTGAATGGCTCTTCTGGAATTGTTATGCAAATAATTAACTTAAAATAAAATTCGATGAGAGCGCCTACGCTCAAAAGTAGCTGAAATCCATATAGGGAAGGACTTAAGGCATCAACAGGTTAATACCAAAAGATAGACAATCGAGTTAAGATTTGATATAATGGCCAAAAACCCGAGTGTTTTACTTATGATACTTGACAAATTTTTGAACCTACAAGGAACCTGTATTCAAGGCTATCGACACCTAGAAAATATCGGTATAGTTTGACGAATCGAATCGAAAAATCAAAAAGCAATCTGTCCTCGTTGTGGGTTAGAGAGCGATAAACTCCACCAAAATCATCGACATTTAGTCAAAGATTTACCAATCTCAGGACAACCAGTGTACCTACAGGTTAATCGTCGTCAATTTAAGTGCGATAATTGTCGAAAACCCTTTAGTGAAGAGTTAGATTTTGTCGCCAAGAAACG
>NZ_JAPZQM010000067.1:0-2471 GCF_027530565.1 Microcystis sp. LE19-10.1B
GATAGTTTGTGCCGCTTAAATAAAGAGGTTTTGATAACCAAATTAAAGCAGCTCTAAAGAGTTTTGAGTTAAAAGTTAAACTTCAAGTTTTCATTCAGGACAAATGTACTGATTAACTAATTTTTTGGGGAAAATTAGTTAACCCATCATTATAACATATAATTAATTTGCAAGAGTTCTTCTAAAGTTCACAGGGGGAGTAAAATGAAAAATTTCTTTGATGTCTTTATTTCCTATGGACGGGCTGATAGTAAAACTTTTGCTATTAAGCTTAATCAAAGGTTGGCAGCACAAGGCTTAAACGTCTGGTTCGACCAAGAAGATATTCCCTTGGCTGTGGACTATCAAGAACAGATTAATGATGGCATCGAGAGGACACATAACTTTATTTTTATCATCGCCCCTCATTCGGTTAATTCGCAATATTGCCTAAAAGAAATTAATCTAGCGATTAAGTACAACAAGCGCATTATTCCTCTGCTTCATGTTGAACAAATTAGCCAAGAAACTTGGCGGCAAAGAAACCCAGATAAAACTGAAGCTGACTGGCAAACATATCAAGCCGAGGGAAGGCATTCTAGTTTTCCGAATATGCCCCCAGCGATCGGCAAAATCAACTGGATCTATTTCCGAGAAGAAATTGATGATTTTGAAAGCTCTTTTGCTGGTTTGATCGGTGCGATTGATCAGCAGCAACACTATGTCCAGAAGCACAGTATTTTTTTAGTTAAAGCCTTAAATTGGTTAAGGAATCAGAAGCAAACTAATTATCTGTTAATTGGCGAAGAGAGACAGGCAGCAGAAAAGTGGTTAAAACATAGATTTACTGAGGAACAGCCGCCTTGCTTGCCCACGGACTTACACTGCGAATTTATTAGCGAAAGTAGTAAAAATGCTAATAATTTGATGACACAGGTTTTCCTGTCATCGTCAGAAAAAGATAATGCCATCAAGGAGAAAATTCGCAAGACTCTGATGCGCGAAGGCTTTACCGTCTGGACTAATCAGACGGATATTAAAACGGGAACTGCCTTTCAGGAGCAAATTAATAAAGGTATTGAAGGGGCGGATAACTTTGTTTATTTAATATCTCCAGAAGCCCTGCAATCATCATACTGTTATCTAGAACTTGCTCACGCTTTTGCTACCAACAAACGAATTATTACTTTGCTGATTGAAAAGACCGATATTGAGTTAATCCCCTCCCAGTTACAGAAATTACAATTTATTGACTTAACTGAATATGAAGATCGGGAAAAATATCGCAGTAGTATCGATAAATTATTGAAGGAATTAAACAGTGATGTTGCTTATCATGAAAGTCATAAAGTGCTGTTAGTCAAAGCCTTGAAATGGCAGCAGCAAACCCACAACCCTAGTGTCCTATTGCGAGGCTATAATCTCCAACATTTTGAAGCTTGGCTGAAGGTAGCTAAACAGCGAAAAGAATCCCCTCCCTTACCGCTACAGGAAGAATTTATTATCGCTAGTCTCAATCAACATAAACCATCTTCTTTAGAAGTTTTTATCTCTTATTCTCGTGCCGATTCAGATTTAGCAAGAAGATTAAATGAGGCTCTGACTTCACTCGGTAAGCTCACTTGGTTCGATCAAGAAAGTATCGCTTCGGGAGAAGATTTTCGGCGAGAAATTTATCAAGGCATTGAAATTTCCGACAACTTTGTATTTATCATTTCTCCCAAATCAATCAATTCACCTTATTGTTATGATGAAGTGGAATATGCCAAAAAATTAAATAAGCGAATTATCACGATCTTACACCAAAAAGTTGCGGCCAAAGATTTGCCCCCTGCCTTAGCTAGTGTTCAGTGGCTTGATTTTAGTCAGCATGGCGGCGACTTTCTGACCAATTTTACTCAGTTAGTTAGAACCATACATACAGACAGAGATCACGTTCATAACCATAGCAAATGGTTACAGAGAGCCAAAGAATGGGAAAATAGCCAAAAAAGTGCTGACTTACTACTCCGGGGCAGTGAATTTGTCCTCGCTCAAACTTGGTTAAAGAAAATTGAGCAACAAAATAAACAACCCCCGGCAACCGAGTTACATAAGGAATTTATTCAAGCTAGTCAGACAGCCATTGAAGCGGCGGAAACAGCAGAAAAAGAACGACAACAACAGTTACTCAAGCTTCAGCAAGAACGAACCCAAGAGGCAGAAAAACGCCTAGAACAAGAGAAAAAAAATGCCAGACGGCAAAAGCAGTGGTTAGTCGTCGTCAGTTTATTCGGGGCGGTGGCGACTTGCTTGGGGTTTTTTGCCGCCTCAGAGTATCGCCAAGCAGCCATTAGCGAGATTGTCGCGGTCCATTGGTGAGAAGTTAAGATTATCTGCAATTTGTCAAGCTTATTGTTACAATTCTTATTGTAAGCAGGAAAAGTTTGCCAAGTCTGGGTTTTGACTATTTTTACCTAATGGCGACAGGAGGTGAGTTCTTGCGCTTATAG
>NZ_JAPZQM010000396.1:0-1030 GCF_027530565.1 Microcystis sp. LE19-10.1B
TTTATTAGAATCCTAAAGGCTGTAACCTTTTCTAGGAGCCACTTTTAGGGATTAGGGAAAAAACCAAAAAGTTTAGCAGCACCTCCCAAGACAGCAACCACCAAAGCTATCAGAATCCCCCGGTTGGTGAACTCCTGATAAGCAACCCGTACCGTTAATCCCTCGATTTTCTCGTCTAATACTTTAATATCGCCTTTTAAATCAGCTTGGCCTATCTCCAGTTTCGTCAACCGGTCCTCCACCTTGTCAAATCTCTCGTCAATCCGTTTTTCAAGGGAGTCGATTTTCTGATTGACATCCTGTTGCAGAGTATCGATTTTCTGGTTGACTTCTTTGATGCTATCTTTAATTTCCTTAAGGACCGATTCTAGGGAATAGGTGATAGTTTCGTTAGACATTTGCTAGACTCCTAAAGTTATCAATAGTTTTCGGGGTGTGAGACTGGAGAATTTTAGGGATTGTTACCGAGGAAAAGAATTCTGATAGCAACGGTGATAATTGCACCGATAGCGGCACTCATGGCACCGATAAGGATAGGGACAATCAGACCTCGAAAACCCTGTAGGTCAGAAATAGCCTTAACTAGAGTGTATTGCTCATTTTCTACTTTTTCTAGTCTTTTATCCATCTCTTCGACTTTCTCAGTTAGTTTAGCTTGTCCTACCTTTAAATCATTTACATCTCTTTGCAGGGTATCGATTTTCTGATTGACTTCCTTGATGCTGTCTTTAATTTCCTTAAGGACCGATTCTAGGGAATAGGTGACGGTTTCGTTAGACATTTTGCCATACCTCTATACAGTTTGGGTTTTTGAGCGGCCATTTATTATAAGTGGGGTCTGCTGAAAAAGTTTTTCCTGGGGGTAGGAGTCAGGAGTCAGGAGCCGGTCGTTTCGGGCTTTGTTGCCATTGTTTTTTGTACCAAGCTATGTACTACAAGAAGGATAATGCAAGGTTTTTGAAAGTCCCAATCCTATTTTCTTGCACTAACATCGGACTTTAACAGGTCAAAAGCCTTATTTTAAAAGGGT
>NZ_JAPZQM010000749.1:0-1951 GCF_027530565.1 Microcystis sp. LE19-10.1B
GAGCGAAGGACAACGAATGGGGTGGTCGAGGGAATCAACAATAAACTTAAACTAATAAAACGGAGAGGCTATGGCTTGAGAAACTTTCGGAATTTTTGGGTTAGAAGTATGTTGTCTTGGCATCTTGTCTGTTGATTTAGCGTAAAGGGTAACGAAGAGCCTGATAAACTAGGGGCATGATGTTTCGCTGTTAGCGCAATTATATCTTGAAAAAAACCTTCTAATTCAGATAAGCTTAACTGTTCGACGGCTTCTAGTAAGTCTTCTTTAGATAGTTGGGCTTGAATTTTTATGGTAGGCATTTTCTATGACCTGTTTCATGAAGATCGTCTCTTATTATGTATGATACCCATTATTTCACCCCCATCTAGGGGAATGGCATAAGTTCTAGTTACAATTTCTCCCATTCATCTTTAGAAATTTGAGCTTGTTTTAGAATTCTACTGAGTAAATTAATACTAATATCTGACTGATGAGGATTGGGAAGACGGACTCTTAAGCCATTCTTTTCCATAAATTGGTGTCTTTTCCCTGCGTAGGGACCTTGAAATCCTGCTTTATGGAAAGCTGAAATTAAATTAGAACGAGAAATTGCACCAAAATAAGGCATGATTCAACTTAGATAAATGTTAGGCGACTAAATCTATTTTTAAAGATAAACCGTCAAATTCTGGCAATTGATGACCTAATTTAATTGCCAATAATATCCATTCTTCTAAGACTTCTAAGAGTTCCCGACGACAAGCTTCTAGGGTTTCTCCGGTTGCCCAAACTCCCGGAGCATTGGGAATGTTGCCATAAAATCCCTCATTATCCTCTAAAAATTCATAATGGGCTGTTTCCATCGCTTTATTAAGATATTCTTGGATCATAGCTTTCTTTGATTGATTATTTCGTTTTTTCCCAGTATAACATAGTAATTTATCCCTTTGAGCGATCGCTACTTCAACCGAATCGCCCGAACTCCTATTTTTCCAAGCCTTTCAGGGCAATGCTTTCAGCCAATCCTTAAAGAAAGTATTAAGAAAACGGGAAGGGGGGAAAAAAATTATGATGGGAGCATCATTCTTTTACCATAACTTAGGCTCAAAGCCAGAATCATTAATTATTTCTACTGTTTCTCCCGATGGTTTAATCACAAATAAACCTTGTTTATAGGCATAACGATCTACTCCTTCATCTATTTCTATTCCTGCCACTGCACCATAAGCTTGATAGTTCTTATAGTGGGGAAATGCTTCTTTAAATCGACTTAATTTTTCTAGAAATTCATTAACATCATCTTTCGATAAACGAGACTTACATTCGACTAAAACTACCTCGGTTTCATCGACGGCTAAAATATCAATCTCCATGGCGATTCCTTGGCGTTTTACCCTGGCGCGACTGTAGGTTTCTTTGACATCGATACCCTTCGCACGAAATAGGCGAATAACCGCAGGTTCCACTAATTCCTCGACAAATCTTCCCCAGCGAGTGGTTAAACTATCCACCGCACGACTGGTATTTGCCACTGTTTTCTCTAGCTGTGCTAAACGGCGATCGGCTTCGGCCTTGGCTTCGGCCGCCCGGCGATCGTATTCGGCTGCCCGGCGATCGGCTTCGTCCTTGGCTTCGGCCGCCCGGCGATCGTATTCTTGGCGTGATTGTTCAAACTTTTCGTTAGTTTTCTCGAAAAGTTTATAGATATCTTCGATGGTAATCGGTTGAGACATAGTTATTTACTTTAATCCTCCTTATTTTACTGATTACTATAATTGTACTACCAAATTACCAGTCATTTTTTGGACAGGTGTTAATTCACTGAAACATTCATCGGAAATTTTGGGTCTGAAACCCCGCCGTTCTAGGTTGGCTTTACGTTAGAATTAAAAGGCCAGTCTCGAAAACCAAGTGGACGGCGCAGCACCTTGAAAACTCGGCTTAGGGGGTTCCGACCAGAAAAGCTTGG
>NZ_JAPZQM010000161.1:0-5298 GCF_027530565.1 Microcystis sp. LE19-10.1B
GATGACCAGAAGAATCAATTGACCAACCAGCACCATCAGGATAAGTCCAACCTCGATAATTTCTAGATGCCTTAAACTTAGGATAACCTGATTTAAGTTTAAAGAATCTCTGAAAAGCAAAATCTACTCGTTTAACAGTGGCTTGCAGTGCATGGCTACCAAGTTCTTTATATTCTGGCCAACATTTCTTCAACTCTGGTAAGCAATTTTGTTGGTCAAAATAGTTAAGGTTTTTACCAAACTTTTTCGACTCGGTTTTGCGATGATAAACACAAGCATTATAAAGAGAGCAGTGTAGCTTTTGACTGTAATGAAGCTTGTTATTTTGTGTTTGGTTTGGATCAAGACGAAAAGTAATTCTCTTGATAGCCATAACTGATCGACCTAGGAAAGTTATACTTTTAGTATAGCCTACAGACATAGGTTGTCAATATGAAACCCAGAAAAGGTTCTCATAGTGTTTTTAGCGTGCGGTTACACTTTGTTTTTCTCACTCATTATCGTAGAAAAGTTATAACCGCTCAAATGATGGAACGGTTAAGGGAAATGATATGGCAAGTTTGTCGAAAGCTTGAATGTGAACTAATTGAGTTTTCTGGGGAGAGCGATCATGTACACATTTTGTTAGATTTCCATCCCCAAAATTCCATTTCTGCTGTAGCAGGATGCTTAAAGAGTTCCATTGCAAGAACAATGAAAAAAGATTTGCCCGAGCCGGTCAATAAATTCTACAAGAGTGAAGTGTCTTTTTGGTCTAATTCTTGTTATGTTGCGTCATCCGGGGCTCTTCTCGACTTTGTGTGATAATTTTTGCTTATGAAATCGTGAAATGTTTACTGGGAAAGACTTTTAGGACTATTTGGTTAAATAGGGTTTGCTGAATAATGGTAAAACCCTTTTAAAATAAAGCTTTTGACCTGTTAAAGTCCGATGTTAGTGCAAGAAAATAGGATTGGGACTTTCAAAAACCTTGCATTATCCTTCTTGTGGTACATCGCTTGGTACAAAAAACAAGGGCAACAAAGCCTGAAACGACCGACTCCTGACGACCGGCTACTGACTCCTACCCCCAGGAAAAACTTTTTCAGCAGACCCTAATTACAGTTTGCTCAGAAAGAAATTCCTGTGGAACTAGAGATCGCCAGAAACTAAAAATCTCTTGACTGACGCTGTAGGGGTGGGAATAGTGGAAAAAATAACGCCCTTTGTGACAACTCCAAATGCGATCGCCTGACTTTAACCAGGGTTGCCATCCCTGCAATAAATGCTGATCGATAATCGTATCGATATCTCCCCCACAGACTAACAGGGGTACGGGAACTGTCCCCGGGGCGAAATGGGCATTCTGATAGAGATTATGGGGAGAAAGGGACAATAATAAATCCTCTTCCAAGAGATAGCGATATTCTTGGGTTAAAGCGCAGGATTGATGACCAAAAAGATTGTGAACCGATTGATTGAGCAGAGTTTGACGAGAACAAGGCAGTAATTTTGATAGCACATAATAATGAGCTTGCCAATCGATCGCCGGATAGACTCCCACAGAGAGCAAAGTTAAGGATTTTACCCTTTCTGGATAACGACGCGCATACAGTAATCCTACTAATCCCCCCGTGCCGTGGCCGACTAAATGCAGCGGTCGATCGCATTGTTTCAGGTAATCTTGTAGTAATACCAAGGCGATATTAAGAGAAGCTGGCTGATCAAGAGATTGACAGTATTGCCAATCAGCGATCGCAATTTCCCGGGCTAAAAAATCCAACACCGGGCGATCAAAACGGCGAAAACTGGGGTTAACATTAATCCAAACTGCATCAGGTAATCGAGACATAATAATCAAGGATATAGGGGATTTTTCAGTGATCAGTAAACAGTAATCAGTAATTGGTGAAAAGAAAGCTGCGAACTAGCCACTTAATACTATTCACTGATAACTGATAACTGATAACTGATTGATAGCTAACTAAACGCCAAATTCGCCCTTAAGTCCCGCGACCCAAGTTTTGATCCGTTGTTCAGTTAAATCGGATTGGTTGTCTTCATCGAGGGCTAAACCGACAAATTTGCCATTTTTTAGGGCTTTCGACTCGTTAAAATCGTAACCTTCTGTCGGCCAATAACCGACAGTTTTACCCCCTAGGGAGGCGATTTTTTCTTCCAGTATCCCCAGAGCATCTTGAAAGTTATCCGCATAACCGATTTGATCCCCCATCCCGAAATAAGCGACCTTTTTGGAGACGAAATCAATGTCATCCAATTCATCGTAAAAACCCTCCCAATCGCTTTGTAATTCGCCGATATTCCATGTGGGACAACCGATAATCAGGGCATCGTAGGGGGCAAAATCCTCGGTAGAAGCGGAGGAGATATCGTGTAATTCTACAATTGCCTCACCTCCAAATTCTTTCTGAATCATTTCCGCTACCGTTTCGGTTTTGCCGGTTTGCGTGCCAAAAAATAAGCCAATTTTTGCCATAAAATTTGTCCTTGTTGCGAAATAAGTGAGTTTAACTCTTAATTCTCCTTGATAGGGAATAAAGCCCCTGATTACAGTTTTCTCCCTCTGAAACTGGCATTTCCTGCCGGCAAGAACTACAGTACCAATAAGAGCGAGAGCGTCCAATGTGATGCAGCAATTTGGTGTTACAACAGGGACAGTAAGGCATAAGGGACAGTTAGAAAGATTGATCAGCGGGGAAAATTAGGAAAATCGATAGTTTATCCTAATCTTCCTTGAAAAAACTAGGCTTCTATCGCATTTAAGGCTTTTTCTACTCGTTTAAAGTCAAAACCCATCGCGCGTAAAGCGTGCCAGAGATGACCTTGTAAAAAGAAGAAAGCGAGGAAAAAGTGGGCATTAGCTAACCAACAGCGCGCCGTATGCACTCCAAAGGGCAATTTCACCGTGTCGGCAAAGTAGGGAGCAATTCCTAACTTCACTTCTAAAATTGGCCCGTAAAATTCGACTGGATAAGCGAGGGTATTTACCCCACAGAAATAGGCGGCCACGAAACCAGCGAGGGCAATTCCGCCCAAGGAATAGGATAAAATGGCTTCTCCGGAGAAAATCAGCACATTTCTCGCCCATTTGAGCGGGGGAACGATAATATGCCAGACACCGCCCCCAATTAACATTAAACCGACGTAGATATGACCACCGACTAAATCTTCGAGATTGTCCACAGTAGCGAAGTGGGTTTGATAGCCATAGATAACCCAAGGATCGAGGGTTGGTTCACTAACGACTCGGACAGCGCCGATAGTTGCGTCGTATAATCCCCCCCAGTACATAGCTCTGGCCACTAATAATAATGCAGCTATACCTAAAAAGAGCAGGTGATGACCGAGAATAACTCCTAATTGTCGGGGTTCACTCCAATCGAAATGGAATTTTTTCCCCGGACCGGAGGAATCTTTCAGGGTTTCTGGGACTCTTAACAGGTGAAATAAGGCTCCTGCTCCCAAAACTGCCGAAGAAATCAGATGAATTGAGCCAATCACGAAAAAGGGATAGATATCGATGATTTGCCCCTTTTCTCCGACTCCAAAGCCTAAAGTGGCCAGGTGCGGCAGTAAAATTAAGCCCTGTTCTGCCATGGCTATATCGGGGCGATACTGGGAAATTTCAAATAAGGTGAAGGCTCCTGCCCAAAAAGCGATTAAAGCAGCTTGAGCAACGTGGGCAACGATAAATAAGCCTGATTTATCGGCAAAACGGGCATTTCCTGCCCACCAGTCGTACTCGATCTGAGGATTATCGTAGGTCTGCATGGCATCTTTTAACGAAAATAGAACCAAGCTTATTGATAATAATATGCAATAAGCTTTAAGTCTTAGTCTAGAATAATTCTCAATAAAGTCAAGTTAAGAATTGTTACAGTTGCTCGGCATACTTTAATACATCAGTATTTTTAGCCTGATCAGCCTTTGAAAATCAAGGCTTTTCAGCATGAATCTTGGATCGCAGCTAGAGTAATCACCTCAAATAATTGAGAATAATTATTAATTAATTTTTAACAAAGACTAGAGGATAATTAGCTTGTCATCACTTAAACAAGCCTGTAATTAGGGTCTGCTGAAAAAGTTTTTCCTGGGGGTAGGAGTCAGTAGCCGGTCGTCAGGAGTCGGTCGTTTCAGGCTTTGTTGCCCTTGTTTTTTGTACCAATCGATCTACCACAAGAAGGATAATGCAAGGTTTTTGAAAGTCCCAATCCTATTTTCGCAGCATGAACATCGGACTTTAACAGGACAAAAGCCTTATTTTAAAAGGGTTTTACCATTATTCAGCAAGCCCTAAATAATCCTAATGATGAACAACAAAATTTTATTATGTTTGTCTCATTGTTTAGTCAAGAAAGTGGATTAGTATTACACATAAAAAGAATCGAAAATAAAAAAGGGTCTGAAATCGACGAAGGTCAAGCTATAATTGAGGATTGCTCTCTCCCAGATAAAGTTTTTACTGGGGATGCTTTACACTGTCAGAAAAAAACAATCAGCTTAATAGCCAAGAGTAAAAATGATTATGTTATCACCGTTAAAGGAAATCAGAAAAATCTTGATCAGCGAATACAAGACCTGAGTAATTCCTCAAAGGCAGAAAGTTGCTTTCTCGAACAAGATAATAGTCATGGACGAAAAATATCAAGAAAAATAGAAGTTTTTAAAGTGAGGAAAAATGAAAGACAAGGGTTTGAAAATCTGCGAAGAGTTATTAAAGTAGAAAGAAGGGGTAGTCGCGGAGATAAAACCTATGAAGAAACAGCTTACTATATCAGTAGCCTAACTGAATCCGCTCAAGTATTTGCTAAAATTATTCGAGGACACTGGAAAATAGAAAATCAGTTACATTGGGTAAAAGACAGGGTAAGCGCATCTTAACAATCCTTGACAAAATGAACTTTATATGAGTTGCTTACCCAGAAAGCGATTCAGGCATATTTGAGGAGAATTGGCCATCTCAATTGTTAAGCAAAAATCGACCAAATGTGAAGATTTCGTAACTATTCTGATTGACTGGTATCACCTGAAATGCCCACACAGCAAGCGGATCACAAAATTGGCCAATTGTCAATAGCTTTTGAGATGCTCTCACCCTGGGGTAAAAGATGTAATTTTTGAGGAAGATAAAAGCGAGATAAGTGATTTTCAAGCGGCAAGCAATTGGTCAATTCTCACAACTATAGGATTGAATCTTTTCAGAGGTTTGGGTTTTCTCTCAATAACAGAGGGACAGAGGTGGTTAGCTGAACGTTGGGAAAAACTGATAGTTTTATCGACGTAAGAAGCAGAAAAATT
>NZ_JAPZQM010000619.1:0-1182 GCF_027530565.1 Microcystis sp. LE19-10.1B
TTGAGGGGGTCAATTACCTAATTTTCAGGGAAAAAGTACCTGAATTTCCCCCTGATCACTCCCATGCCAGGCACTTTTGGATTTCAAAAAGGTCTAAAAGTCTTATCCAACAAGGTTTTTAGATTTATTCAGCAAACCCTACCTATTTCTTGGATCAAGGGAACGAACGACAAAAATACCGATGGCTTTGTCCACTTTAGTGATATATTTTTCTAGGTCTTTAGCAATGGTAACTTGACCAGCAGGAGAGGCATGAATTAAGCCAATTTTGCCATCGGCAAAGCGATAAACTAGACCGGTATGGGTGGTATCTAAACCAGCGATATTAGTCACGACACCGATAATATCGCCAGCTTGCAGTTGTGGATAAATATCTTTAATCTTAGCGGTGGGAATATAGGTTAAGGATAAGCTTTCTAATTGCCGTTCTAACTGTTGAATACAATGGTAATTACTTTGAGTTTTTAACTGGGGATATAGATGGCGGTTTTTGCTGATAAAGTTGAGCTTTTTGTCAAGAGTAATTCCTCCTAATTTGTGAGTAATATTTTCTAGATTGCCTCGTTTTTGGTTGTCATTAATCCAATCGGAAAAGTAATGCAGGCGACTACAATAACCGTCGAGAATACCGTGGCGATAACGCTGATTTAAAACCTGCTGACTAAAAGCAGAATACTGATAATTTTTTAAAGCAAAATTGTGACTCAAAGCGAGAACTGTTTCCACAAAGAGGACACAATCAAACTCTTTTAAAGAGATAAATAATTTTTCTGTAGGAGAGCGATCGAGTAATCCTGCTTGATATTTTGCTCCTAAAAATTGAGCGGCGATATTCTGGATTATATCAGCCATGGCTAGGCGATCGAGTTGTTGATTTTGGGCGTACTGCACCAGTTTTTGATAATTAGGATCGCTTACTTCTTGAGCAAGAATAGTTTCCGATCGAGCTATACTCAAGGGAATTAAAACAGGATTAATTAATAAATAGGGTAAAGTTATCCAATTAAAAAACATTGTCGATCGATTACTGAAAATAATAGGGTTTATCACCGACTAATACAAAATAACTGTCAGAGTTATAATCTGCTGGGTTTAACTGGTATTTCTCATTGTATTCTACTACATAAGTAGGTGGTTATAATTAAATTAAAAATGGATTTTAGGTTCGATCCCCCTGCCCCC
>NZ_JAPZQM010000327.1:0-3861 GCF_027530565.1 Microcystis sp. LE19-10.1B
ATCCTTATCTGGTAAGAGACTTAATTGATTAGTTGGCTCTAGAGCAAAAACAATTGACAAAAATCGCTAAGTGCCTTTCTCTATAAGGGTTCCATCCCTTATAACCCCCGTCCATTGCATAACACAAACCGAAGAGCCGAAGAAATTTGCAGAAAAAGGGAAAACAGATGATAGTGATATCGTCGATAAACATGAGAAAAAACCAGATTCAGAGGGGGTAAAAACACTGCTCAAAGAAGAGTTACTTGAAGCAAAAATTGATAGAGATGCAGAGGTTATTAAGACAGCAGAAGCATTACTCAAGCAATTAAAACCTGAAGAATTTGCCGCAGGTAAGTATAATATTAATGTTGGTGGTGATATTAAGGGAATGGTGGGAGATGGTACTTTTAAGGGAATTGCAGGAGAAATTAGTGGTGGAACTATTAGTCAGAACATTAATTAGTTGAGAATTATTTAGGAGGGAAATTTATGTCAATTACTGTTGAGGTAGAACTTAAAGATTTTCTAATTCAAATCAATCAAAAGTTAGACAATCTTCAAAAAGATGTTACTGATATTAAGATTGAACTTAGTGAAGTTAAAGGTGAAATTAAGCGTCTGGAGGGAAAAATTGATGGTGTCGAGAAGCGTCTGGAGGAAAAAATTGATGGTGTCGAGAAGCGTCTAGAGGGAAAAATTGATGGTATTGAGAAGCGTTTAGAGGGAAAAAATGATGGCGTGGAAAAGCGCTTAGAGAATCAAGAGTTTGTCAGTCGAGGGATTTTAGTTGCTTTAATTGTAACGATTTTAGGCGGTTTGGCTAAATTGTTTGGTTTAGTAGGAAGTCCTTAAAGAGTGCTAATTCTAAAACTGCAATTTAAAGTTAACTTTAAAAGAATAATTTTGGGGTAGCAAAAATGACTGATAAAAGTTATTATTTAGAAATAGGGGGTGATGTTAAAGGTCTTATTGGTGATGGTGAATTTAAGGGAATTGCAGGTGATATTAGTGGGTGTGTAATCAATCAATATATTATCACCCAAAAGTCAGGAGTTGAGATTCAGTCTCAACCTTTAATTACGGGTTCACCTTATTTGGGTTTAAGGAAGTTTGAAGTAGATGATAAGGATAGGTTTTTTGGGCGAGATAATTGGATTATTGAGTTAACTGATTATTTAAAGCAAAAGAATGTTTTATTGCTTTTAGGTGCGTCAGGAAGCGGTAAATCTTCTCTCGTGCAAGCGGGTTTAATTCCTAAGTTAAAGGATAATTTGGGCGCAAATAAATTGGTTAATTTAACTTTTGTTCCTGATGTTAATCCCTTTGAGTCTTTTTATGGTTGTCTTTTGGCAAATAGATATAAACAATCCCAAGCGAAATTAGCACAAGCTGTTAAAGAAGAGACTTTAATTAATGTGGTTGAAGGATTAAAAAATAATTCTGATTTATGGTTTATTTTTATTGACCAATTTGAGGAGTTATTTACTCGTACACCGAAGACGGAAAGAGATATTTTTATTAAAAGTTTGATTAAATTAATTGAAAATAATGATAGTTTAGTTAAAATTGTGATGACGATGAGGGCGGATTTTTTAGATAAATTAAGTCCTTATCCCAGTTTAGGAAAAATCCATGATCAGTATAGCAAGATGTTAACGGATATGGACGAAAGTGAGTTAAGATTAGCTATTGCTGAACCGGCGGCGAGAAATGGGGTAATCTTTGAAAAGGGATTAATTAATCAAATTATTGCCGATTTTTATGAACAGGCTGGCTCTTTACCTCTGTTACAATATACGTTAGATTTATTGTGGCAAAAAAATCATATTCAAGAGCGGATTTTAAATATTAAGATTTATCAAGAGATTGGTGGGGTAACGGGTGCGCTAGAAAAACAAGCGGATAAAATTTATGGTCAATTTAATGAACAGCAACGGAAAGCAGCAGAGGAAATTTTTCTAGAGTTAATTAGTTTAGAAGGGGAAAAAGCGGTTAGCAGAAGGGCGGATAAATCGAGTTTTGAACAGGAGGAAATGCAAAGGGAGGTTCTCTATCAATTGATAGATAATCGTCTTTTGGTGAGTAAGGGAGAAGACGGGAAAGCAACGGTTGAGATAGCGCATGAGGCGTTAATTCGTTCTTGGAAAGTGTTACAGGATTTAATTAGGGAAAAGGAGGAGATAATTGTTCTCAGAAGTCGTTTATATGCTGATGCTAAACAGTGGGATGATTTACAGAAGCAAGATGCAGTAAAAGCGAGTAGTGAGCTTTGGGGAGGTTCTAAACTGAAAAGGATTGTCAATCTTATCAAAGAAAAATCACTTTCTAATTTAGATGATGTAGCCGTAAAATTTATTAAAGCTAGTTATCACTATCAAAAGCAACGAGAAAAAATCGAAGCAGAAAGAAAACGGCGCGAAGTTGATACAGAACTTAGTTTAGCAAATTCTCTCAGTGGTTATTCTTTGCATCTCTTTAATGAAGAGGGAAAAGAATTAGATGCTATTGTTGAAGCGATTAAGGCAGGAAAAATTTTGCAGAAACACAACGCAAGCAACATGAAGGTAATTGATGCTTTGCAGAAGATTCTGGTTGAAGGAAGGGAATCTAATCGCTTAGTAGGGCATAATGATGGTGTCTGGAGTGTGAGTTTTAGCAGCGACGGTAAGACTTTAGCGACCGGTAGTGAGGACAAGACTATCAAACTCTGGAATGTAGAAACAGGCCAAGAAATCCGCACCCTCAAGGGGCATGATTGGTTTGTCAATAGCGTTAGTTTTAGTCCCGACGGCAAGACTTTGGTGAGCGGTAGTGGTGACAACACTATCAAACTCTGGAATGTAGAAACAGGCCAAGAAATCCGCACCCTCAAGGGGCATGATAGCGCTGTCTATAGCGTTAATTTTAGTCCCGACGGCAAGACTTTAGTGAGCGGTAGTGAGGACAAGACTATCAAACTCTGGAATGTAGAAACAGGCCAAGAAATCCGCACCCTCAAGGGGCATGATAGCACTGTCATAAGCGTTAATTTTAGTCCCGACGGCAAGACTTTGGTGAGCGGTAGTGGTGACAACACTATCAAACTCTGGAATGGGTCAACAGGTCAAGAAATCCGCACTCTCTCTGGGCCTAATGATATTGTCTGGAGTGTGAGTTTTAGCCCTGACGGTAAGACCTTAGCTTCTAGTAGTGAAGACAAGACAATCAAACTCTGGAATGTAGAAACAGGCAAAGAAATCCGCACCCTCAAGGGGCATGATAGAGATGTCACAAGCGTTAATTTTAGTCCCGACGGCAAGACTTTGGTGAGCGGTAGTGGTGACAACACTATCAAACTCTGGAATGTAGAAACAGGCCAAGAAATCGGCACTCTCAGAGGGCATAATGGAATTGTCTCAAGCGTGAGTTTTAGTAGCGACGGTAAGACCTTAGCTTCTAGTAGTTATGACAAT
Source organism: Microcystis sp. LE19-10.1B (assembly GCF_027530565.1). NCBI lineage: Bacteria > Bacillati > Cyanobacteriota > Cyanophyceae > Chroococcales > Microcystaceae > Microcystis > Microcystis sp. LE19-10.1B. The sequence continues at coordinate 3,435 of NZ_JAPZQM010000327.1, forward strand.
ACAATCAAACTGTGGAATGTCGAGGGAAAAGAAATCCGCACTCTCTCTGGGCATAATAGAATTGTCTTAAGCGTGAGTTTTAGTCCTGACGGTAAGACTTTAGCGACCGGTAGTGAAGACAAGACAATCAAACTGTGGAATGTAGAGACAGGTCAAAAAATCCGCACTCTCTCTGGGCATAAATGGAGTGTCAATAGCGTGAGTTTTAGCAGGGACGGTAAGAAATTAGCGACCGGTAGTGGTATCTTGATATCTGTTAGAGACAACACAATCAAACTATGGAATGTAGCAGCAATTCCAAATTCAAACGGTAGTGTAGGATACAGAATTGATTTCGCTTCTGTCCCTCAAAATAGAGTGAACGAGTTGCCCATTGGGTTTTGCAGGAATGGAAGTCCAAGATTTGAGTTTTATAGGGATGCTGAGC
>NZ_JAPZQM010000380.1:0-3791 GCF_027530565.1 Microcystis sp. LE19-10.1B
GAACCCTTATATAGAAAGGCATTTGGCGATTTTTGTCAATTATTTTTGATCTAGAGCGAACTAATCAATTAAGTCTCTTGCCAGATAAGGATTTAGTCGATTTATGCCCCCCTATCGAACCATAACAAGTAACGAAGAGCCTAGATTTATTGCGTATCTTCAAGAATTGTGTGCGATTGCCCGGGCCACCTAACGAGCATATATAAACGAGCATATATAATAATGAAGAGAATAAAATGCTTGACGAAACTCATTAGATCGGAGAAAGGAGGTCAGTCATGGATCTGGTACAGTTTGTGGTAGTTATCATCGTGGTTGGGGTTCTATTGTGGCTCGTGAACAACTACATTCCGATGGACAGCAAGATCAAGCAAATCCTGAACATTGTGGTTGTCATCGCCCTCGTTTTGTGGATTCTTAAGGTGTTCGGATTGCTGAGTTTTCTCAAGGGAATTCGTATCGGTAGGTGAGTGATGTTCTAGACGGAAGGAAAGGTTGAATTATTATGGATCTGATGTCCATCACACTGCTGGTGCGCTGGCTAATAGGCTGGGGATTGATGTGGCGGTTGCCGCGACTTCCAGACTTTTCAGTCGTCGGTTCGCCTAAAGTCTCGGTCTTGATTCCGGCGAGGAATGAAGAGAGTACCCTCCCTAATTTGCTAACAGCCTTAAAGCAGCAAACATTCAAGCCCTACGAAATCATTGTCATCGATGACCAGTCCGCCGATGCTACCCCACAGATCGCCGAACAGGCCGGGGTGAAAGTAGTGCAGACTAGCCCTTTGCCCACAGGTTGGACAGGGAAAAACTGGGCACTCAAAACCGGATATGCAGCCTCATCTGGCGATATTCTCGTCTTTCTCGATGCCGACACTGAGCCAGGGGAGGAGCTGCTCCGCAGGCTGGTGGCAACTGTTCAACACTTAGGTGGTCTGGTCTCAGTTCAGCCCTATCACCGCACTGAACGCCCCTACGAACTGTTAGCGGTTCTGTTCAATCTCGTCGGCTTGATGGCCGTCAAACTGGGAGCAAGAGGTGGTGTGGCTTTTGGACCGGCTATGGCTACCAGCAAGGATGACTATAAGCGGGTCGGCGGCCACGACGCTGTGGCAGGATATGTTGTAGAAGACTGGTTCATGGCTCATATTTATGAGAGTGCGGGACTGCCAGTGAGTGCATACATTGGTCATGGCCAACTGGACTATCGGATGTACCCCGGCGGGCTGCGGGACCTGGTTGTTGGTTTCGACAAAAACTTTGCAACGGCAGCAGGGGAAGTCTCTTGGCTGCGGATGCTGGCGGTTGTGTTCTGGCTTTCAGGGTTGTTCTGGGCGGCTTGGTGTCTGCCCGCATCCCTATTCGGCTGGCCGATTGTCGGGAATTCATCCTTACTATATAACGTACTGCTTTATCTTGCCTTCGCCATACAGTTAGCCATAATTGTATGGCCAGTGGGTTCATTCGGAGCAATCGTCTTTTTCTTCCCCATTCCGGTTGCCTTCTTCATTGCAGTGTTCCTGCTGGCAATTCTGAATCTCGAACGTGGTCAAATCGAATGGAAAGGACGAAGGATAAGTACCCGATGGCAAGGTGAATGAATGATCTCGCCTATGCTACAACTACCGGATGGGGTAATCGTCGGGCTTTGTGTGGTCGGTTGGACAGCCTGGTCACTTTTGATCGGTTTTATCGGTCATCAACTTCCCCTGAAATTCCTAGAAACGGACACCTGCCTGACCCGGCCACGACCCTGGGGGGAAGATAGACAATGGTACAATCGGGTACTGCGGATCAAGCGATGGAAGGATCGGTTGCCAGAAGCAGGGGATTTCTTCCCAGGAGGTTTTCGCAAAACATCCGTTGGCGGTGGGGACTGTGCCGTAATGTCCCGTTTTTTGGCTGAAACCCGTCGCGCGGAATACGTTCACATCGCCATCTGGCTGTTTTGGTTAGTGACGATGCTCTGGACTCCTGGCTGGGGTGTGCTGGTAAACCTCGCCGTGGGAACAGCCTTCAACCTGCCTTGTTTGTGGGTGCAGCGTTACAATCGGCTTCGGCTCCAGCATCTGCTCGTATTGAAAGGACAGAAAAAAACGATATGCTAAAGTATGAACTTGGCTGTGAATTAACCTACAGCATTGAGCAAGCAAGCACTCTAATTCTTAATGTTGCTATTGTCAGCAACAACCATCAGATTATTGTTCAGGAAGACCTCCATTCTAACTCTCAACGGTCGATTGAGGAATACATCACTTCTGTCAGTGGAAATCGATACTTTCGACTCAATGCCCCTCCTGGCAATTTGCAAATTTCCTATCGAGCAACCGTTGGCTTATCTCCTTATTATTCAGACCCCAGTACGATTTTTGAAGTAAAGCCAGCCGATTTACCCCTCGATATCTTGTACTATCTTTATCCGAGTCGTTACTGTCAGTCAGATCGATTATTGCGCTTTGTCGCGGCTGAATTTGGCCATTTAGTCCCTGGTTATTCCAGGGTGACAGCTATCTGTAACTGGATTTATGACAATGTTTTGTATCTCTCTGGTAGCAGTGATTCTTTAACTTCTGCTTGCGATACAGCGATAGAAAGGGTAGGCGTTTGCCGTGATTTTGCCCATTTAGGTATTGCTTTTTGTCGAGCTTTGAACATTCCGGCACGCTTTGTTTCCGGCTACGCCTATGGTTTAAATCCCCCCGATTTTCATGCCTGGTTTGAGGCTTATCTAGGGGGTCGCTGGTATCTTTTCGATCCTACCCGCCTTGTGCCTCAGAGCGGGCTAATTCGCGTTGGCACAGGACGAGATGCAGCCGATGTTTCTTTTGCCACTATTTTTGGTCCCGTACAAATGAATCAGATGAGGCTTTTTATGGACTACTTACCCGATGCCAAGCCGATTTCCGAGAATATTTTGATACCGACAACAGAGGCGATCGCCATCTCTTGAGCGTACCCCAGTCAGGTATTCTATTATCGAAAATTTGGCTTGAAAACCCCGTCCTTTGAGGACGGCTTTAAGCTACAATGGAAAAAGCGATAACCAAGCTAAAAACTGAACCCTGACCACAGATAGTAGGGGGTTTCGTTCAGAAAAGACTTCAAATTCGGCCTTGAACGAGTAAAACTTTCTAGGAAATAAGGTTGAAGATGAGATTTTTTCGACTTGTTCAAAGTGGCCGTCCGGCATTCGGACACTCAAAACGGACGGGTCGGAAAGCGTAAGACTACCGCTAAGGTAGCAGCATCCTGTGAAGCGTCAACCCCATTCAACGACCATCCTAAAAAGGTGGCGTGGTGAGGAATCACCGTCCGTTTACGGCGGTGAGGATGTCAACTGCTTTAATTGTTAGCAAGAGTTAGTTTATCCCTCAAATTGCCCTTCGATCAAGATAATTTCGCCAAAATCGGGAATCCATGCCACCCAACGGCCCTGATCCTGTTCACAGAGTAGTAGCGCTTCATCAAAGCTGTATGGAGAGGGAAGCATTCTGAGTTGTACCCATGTGTTTGCTTGGGGACAAGTAACAACGGCAGTAGTGCGGTATTGTAGTAAAGACATACACAGATCACCCTGATAATTCTGTATCTAAATTTACAAACAAACCGATGACTGTGGATAACTTTGTTTTAAATCTTTACATCTTTACCAGAGTTCTTGCATAATTAATTTTTGAGAGGGCAAAAATGAGAAAAATAAGCATAAAATTGCATAAAATAACCAAATAGAGCATTTAATTGATTAATGCTCATTCTTAATTCTCCTGACTACTGACTACTGGCTCGGAGACT
>NZ_JAPZQM010000654.1:0-4810 GCF_027530565.1 Microcystis sp. LE19-10.1B
GACGGTTTCGTTATTTTCAACTGTAGTGTCAGCAGTGGGGTCAACTGTTACGGTAGCAGTGGATGAATTAGCAGCGAAATTCACTGTCCCTGTTGTACTGGTGAAAGTTGCTGCACCGGTTTGAGTGTAATCTGTGCTAAAAGTAGCTGTTCCCCCAACTGTATAGTTAGCGGTTAAGGCGCTGGTAGTAGAACCGGTACGAGTGAAGGTATAGACTAAGTTAGTTGTCCCATCTTCATTGACACTACTGGGAGAAACCGCAAGAGTAATACTAGGGAAATCATCATTGGTAATTGTCCCCGTCACTGCGGTAGTTGTCCCAACTGTATAACCTGTCCCTGAAGCAAGAGTTAAAGCAACAGTTTCATTACTTTCTACTGTTGTGTCAGCAGTGGGGTCAACAGTTACGGTAGCAGTGGATGAATTAGCAGCAAAGGTGACTGTATTGGTAGTCCCTGTACGAGTGTAGTCAGTATTTAAAGTCGCTGTCCCTCCGAGGGTGTAATTAACCGTTAAAGCATCAGTTGTTACTCCGGTGCGAGTGAAGGTATAAACGAGATTAGCTGTCCCGTCTTCTGTCACACTACTGGGAGAAACCGCAAGAGTGACACTGGTATTATCACCATCATCATTAGTAATTGTTCCTAATCCTTGATTATCTGTAATCAGCGCATTGCTAGGATTAGAAAGGTTAATCAAGAAAGTCTCATCCGGTTCAATTGCAGTATCACCATTGACGGAAATAATAATATCTTGGCTGATTTGTCCCGGTGTAAAGGTGAGAGTCCCTGTTGTGGCTGTATAGTCGCTTCCTGCTGTTGCTGTGTTATCAGCAGTGGCATAATTTACGGTAATTGTTTGGGTACTTGTGGTTGACAATGTAACTTTAAATATCAGGTTGTTTGTTCCTGAATTGTTTTCTACAATTGTCGGATTTGAGATAGTAAAGAATGGTTTATCCCAATCGGCTGCTGTCCAGGTTGTTGTTGCTTGCCAAGTTTGGGGTGTCCATTCATCAATACTTTTCCAAGCATCTCCTGACCATTTAGTTGTAGCTTGCCAAGCGTTATCTCCCCAGTTAGGTATGGCACTCCAAAAGTTATCAATTGTCTGTGATGCTGTAGCTGTTGTTGCTATTTCATAGCTATTTGTGTCGAGAAAAGATGATGCAAGCTTTAGCGTTGAATTGCTTTGATTTGCAGTTGATGGAGATAAACCAAGAATCTTTTTAGACTGTCCAATAATCGCATCCCACGCATCTGAAGTCCAAGATGTAGCGGCGTTGTAAGCGGATGTTACTGCATCGGATATATTTCCAATACTATCAATGGCAATTCCGATTGCTTTTCGATTCAGTTCAACGGTTCCACGAAAAGTTAAAGCTGCACCCAGAATTGGACTTATTAGAATAACGGCTGCTTGAAGAGCAAAATAATCAGCATCAGGCAAATATGTAAACCAGTAACTACTTAAATCAGTAGTATTTCCGTTGGCAACTTTCCGGGTTAAATCTGTCGGCTTTGACAAATTAGTTCTTGTAATAGTTTGATTTAAGACGGGAACTGAATGTTTTTCAAAAGTAATTGCAGATGTTAGTTTGGAATATTTGTCTAAGTTCCAGACTCCACTCAGATATTTTGAACCTGCAATGCTAACCAAATCGGCCGAAGTTATGTAATGAGTGACACCTAAGTTATTAGTAGCGTTAAAATTAATGCCGGGTTGTTGGGAAATACCCGGACTATTGAAAGTAACAATCTTTCCGAGTTGTCCTGTATAACTACCCCCTACCCACTGACTTAATGCACCGCCTAAACTATGACCTGTAATATTAGGTTTTAGAGTCAATCCGCTTACGGGATTAGTTACTTCTGAAAGCCATTGATTGACTGCGGCTTTATTGTTAGTAAATTGATTATAGCCAATTCCTTCGGTTTCAGCATCACTTAATAAATCGTTAACAGATGAGAATTCAGTACCCCGAATCGCTAAAACAGGAGGTTTAGCAAGGTCATAAATTGTGCCATCAGTAAAGGTATAGGATTGCTTGGTGCTGGTGAGTTGGTTGATTAGATTCTGTCCAGCAGTATAGGCGGCGGTATTGTTACCGCCTGAAGTGTTGGCAATATCTTGCAGTAAGTTATTGCTATTGGATGTAAATTCATTGGCATTAAGGGGATTGGCTAAAACCAGAAAGAATTTTTCATCAGAAGTTAAACCAAAAGCATCAAATCCTGTGCTAGAATCTTTGAAAACTTTATTGATACGATAGCCTTCGTAACCCAGGTCACTATAGTCATATTTCTTATCTACTTCTTTGCCTTTGTCCGTATCTGTCCAATCACGATAAGCGGTGTCTCTAGCAAAAATCTCAAAGGTTTGGTCGGTAGGAGGCGCACTTCCTAAAACAGTAATTTCTATTTGTTTGCTGGTTTGTCCTGGGAAAAAGGAGAGGGTTTGTTTGACAACATTGTTAAAATCTTTTAATTGGTTAGGGTCTATTGAATTGGCACTTCCATCAAGGGTATAGTAATCAACGGTTATCGGTTTATCATAGGTTGAGGACAGTTTAACCTCGAAAATAACCTTCCCTGCGGGAGCATCAAACCACGCATTACTGACTGATATCGTTGGTTTAGGTGGAGAATCAGGTGTGGGTGGGAGTGCTGTGTAAGTGCCAATATCAAATATATTTGGATATTTTGGATCTTGAATTTCGGTGTTGAATAGAGTAGATTTTCCGTTTTTGTCTATATACCAAACTTGGTTCGCAGTATTTCCACTAATAGTACTATTTGAACTCCATGTACCCGAATTGTAAATACCACCACCTACGTTGGCATTATTGTTAGTAAGAATGTTATTCGTTAATGTTGATGTTCCCCAGTTGTAAATTCCCCCTCCATAATCAGCTGTATTACCAGATATTGTACTGTTGGTCAACAATAATGTTGATGTTGATAGCATGTTGTTGTAAATTCCCCCTCCATAACCATTATTAGCCGTATTACCTGTTATTGTACTGTTGGTTAATGTTAAGGTTCCCACGTTGTTGTAAATTCCCCCTCCATAACCATAAACCGTATTATTAGTCGTATTACCTGTTATTGTACTGTCGGTTAATGTTAAGGTTCCCAGGTAGTTGAAAATTCCCCCTCCATAAAAATTAGCCGTATTACCAGATATTGTACTGTTGGTCAATGTTGATGTTCCCGCGTTGTAAATTCCCCCTCCATAACCATAAACCGTATTATTAGTCGTATTACCTGTTATTGTACTGTCGGTTAATGTTAATGTTCCCAGGTAGTTGTTGAAAATTCCCCCTCCTCCTAAGTCAGCCTTATTACCTGTTATTGTATTGTTGGTTAATGTTAAGGTTCCCCCGTTGTTGAAAATTCCCTTTCCTGCTTTGTTGCTGATATAGAGATTATTTAATATAACTCCAAGTTGACTAGAGTTATTTATAATAGAATTATTATCATTCTGCCCAGAGATAGGACTAGCATTATTAACAATAGAAGCTAGTGCTGTTCCATCAGTTTCAATGGTAATCGTACCGTTCGTCTTCAAACTGCGATCGCCTGTTGTCGTATTATTAACATAACTTAAAGCATAAGTCGTTCCTGATTTCAGCTTAATAATATAGGGAGTATTAGGACTTTTATTAGCAATTGTAACAGCATCCCGCAAAGATAAACCACTCCCAATAGTGGCACTTCCATCATTCTCATCTATAGTAGTATTGACAATTAAAGTAATTGGTGCAGCTTGTTCAACCCCTATAAATTGTCCCCCTAAATTAATAACAGCACGATCATCTTCTGTTTGAATATAAGTTAACTCAGCCTCAGTTAAATTAACCCCTCTCACCAGATGAGAAAATAATTCTCCCTCATCCCCCACCGTATCCACCCTATTAATTTGAGCATCCACATAATGCCCAATTTCTTCTAAAATCACCGCAACCAAAGCATCTAAACTAGCAGAAGCAAAAAAACTTTCAGATAGATATATCTTATTGGTGCTAATCCCATAAGCGCCATTTGCACTACCTAAAACACTGCTATTGACAACCTCAATCTCAGGAAGTTGACTAAAATCTCGGCTTTGCCACTGCTGTCGTAATTCTGTCGCTTTAACCACATCATAACTTGTGCCAAAAGCGGTTTCTAAATTCGCCCAAAAGCCATCAGATTGAGCGAAATCGAACAAAACATCGTCAACAGCAGGAAGGAGGGGCAACAGGGTAGAAGTCATGACGGTAACAGCAGAGGTTTATTGCTAACAGTTTTAGCTCAACAATGGCCAATTTTTCAAGACCCCTGTAACAGAAATTAACATTTATTCCAAGAAAACGGGTTTCTTTGAGAAACCCGTTTTCTAGATATTAGGATAAGATTATTGGATTCTTGCCAAAGACTGCCTAAATTCTGCGAGAGAATTAGCGGTAGCTGCTAATTTTAGTAGCTCTTCTAAGATAGTAGGGTTAGTCATTTTGCCGATTATCTCTTCAATTTCTGAAGAAATCTCTCCAAACCGCACAGTTAAAACTGTTTTTATGGCATCGCGGCTTTTTTGTAACGCGCCAATTTCTTTACCAATTTCTTTACCGCGTTCTATTCCTCGTAACTCCCCAATTTCCTTGCCAATTTCCTTACCGATTTCCTTACCGCGTTCTATTCCTCGTAACTCCATATTACTCATTAAAGGCATGGTTCTTTCCTCCTCAAATTGTTTGATTTTACTCTCTAAACTTGACTGCAATTCAGGGGATAAAGTCATCATATTGTCGATGATTTCAAACAGTTTA
>NZ_JAPZQM010000271.1:0-3496 GCF_027530565.1 Microcystis sp. LE19-10.1B
ATTGAGAATGACCGGGGGAACTCTGAAATTTTCGGCTTAGTTGCCGGCAGCTTGCCGCCAACTCACTCCTCTAGATAAGTATTTTGACTCACGCCCCTTCCTCTTTTGAGACGTTGTGACACTTAGGGTGCGGAATGTGGGATTGAAAACGGATTTGGTCTAACCTCCCTTTTCAGAAAAACGATTTGCCTTTTCTGGTTCTGTCGCCTAACCTAGTAGTTAGGGAATTTATTATCGCCTTTCCCGTTCACAAAACCCAGCAAGCGAAAACATCCATTTAAGATTATGACTAACCCCGTTATTCACGCCTTTTTCCTCGGACGAGCGATCGCTGAAGTGGTCAGTGAACAGCTAGAAGATGCGTTCACCAACGCTTTAAGCGAATTAGGCAAATTTGATGCCGAACAACGGGAAAACCTGCGGCAATTCGTCGAAGAAGTGCAAATGAGAGCCGATCGAGCCATGGAAAAGGGAGTATATACTGAGACAGACTCCAGTGGTTCCTCCAGTGCCGATGTGCAGGAAAACATCGACGAAATGCGGGCCGAAATCGCCCAATTGCGCTCGGAACTCAAAAACTACCAGAATTAACCAAAAACCCTCTTTTAGTCGCTTTAAAGCCCCAAAAATTGCGTGTCAGCCCTTCTACCCGTCCCCGTTACCCTAGAGTTAAACCCAGCAATGCCGGCCCTCCAAGTCGCCAAAAATAGCTATCGTTGGAATCGAGAAAACTATTCCATCAATCGTCGTCGTCTAGATATTTGGCGATTCGTTCTGACTGTACTTTATCAATTCTGGCTCAACGGTAAAAAATGGAGCTATAACGGTGGCTATAGCCAGGAAAAACTCGCCAGCAGACGCAGAAAACAAGCCGCTTGGATTCGGGAAACCATGCTAGAATTGGGTCCAACTTTTATTAAAGTCGGTCAACTGTTCTCCACCCGGGCCGATCTTTTTCCCCTCGAATATGTGGAAGAACTCTCGAAACTACAGGATCAGGTTCCCGCATTTACCTACGAACAGGCCAGCAAAATTATCGAGGTATCCCTCGGTAAACCCCTCAATCAACTCTTTAAAAGCTTCGATCCCATCCCCCTAGCAGCCGCTAGTTTAGGACAAGTTCACCGGGCCCAACTGAAGAGCGGGGAAGATGTGGTGGTCAAAGTCCAACGGCCCGGATTGAAAAAATTATTTAGTATCGATCTGACCATCCTAAAAAAAATCGCCCAATATTTCCAAAATCATCCCAAATGGGGTAAAGGTCGCGATTGGACGGGTATTTATGAAGAATGCTGTAAAATCCTCTGGGAAGAAACCGATTATCTCAATGAAGGTCGTAACGCTGACACTTTTCGCCGTAATTTTCGCGAGGAAGATTGGGTCAAAGTACCGAAAGTCTATTGGCGCTACACCGCTCCCCGGGTTTTAACCCTAGAATACCTCCCCGGCATCAAAATCAGTCATTATGAAGCCCTAGAAGCAGCCGGACTCGATCGCAAATTGTTGGCTAAACTAGGGGCAAAAGCCTATCTAATTCAACTACTCAATAACGGCTTTTTTCACGCGGATCCTCACCCTGGCAATATTGCCGTTGATAGTGATGGCTCCCTAATTTTCTACGATTTCGGCATGATGGGACAAATTAAAACCAACGTGCGCGAAAAATTAATGCAGACTCTCTTGGGAATTGCCCAAAAAGATGCCGATCGCGTGGTCACTTCTCTGGTGGATTTAGGAGCATTAACTGCTAATGGTGATATGGGAGCAGTGCGGCGATCGATCCAGTATATGCTCGATAACTTCATGGATAAACCCTTTGAGGAACAGTCCGTAGCCTCTATCAGCGATGATCTCTATGAAATCGCCTACGATCAGCCTTTTCGCTTTCCCGCTACCTTTACCTTCGTTATGCGGGCATTTTCTACCCTGGAAGGGGTAGGCAAAGGACTCGATCCCGAATTTAACTTTATGGAAGTGGCCCAACCTTTTGCCCTGCAATTAGTAAATGATATGACAGGAAATAATGGCAGTAATATCCTCGATGAGTTAGGACGACAAGCAGCCCAAGTGAGCAGCACCGCCCTGAGTTTACCCCGACGCATCGATGATACGATCGAAAAATTAGAACGGGGTGATATCCGTGTCCGGGTCCGTTCGAGCGAATCCGATCGACTTTTGCGGCGATTGGGTATGATTCAAATGGGAACCAACTATACTTTACTGGTCAGTGCTTTACTTATCTCAGCGACGCTTCTATTCGTCAGTGGTTTTGGTTGGTTGACTTTAGTGCCGATGGCGATTTCCCTGCTGCCGGGGATAGCTCTTGTGAGACTTTGGCGAAAAATTGAACGTCAGGATCGCATGATGTAATTGATTGCGGGATAATAAATATTGTGTTAAAAGCAGAAATTTCGATGAACAATCTTTCTTTTGGAGGAATGACCGATCCTGGTGTAGTGCGATCGGTTAATCAGGATAGTTATTATATCGACCCCGAGCGGCGCTTTTTTATCGTTGCTGATGGTATGGGAGGTCATGCGGGGGGCCAGGAAGCTAGTCAAATCGCCACTGAAACTATCCAAGCTCATCTAGAAGAACACTGGAATTCGCCCCGGGCTGCCGGGGAATTGCTGCAGGAGGCAATTACCGTCGCTAACGAGAAGATTATCGAAGATCAGCTAAAAAATCCCGAAAGACAGGACATGGGGACAACCCTAGTCATGGCTATCTTCCGAGATGATGGCTCTTGGTACACCCATATTGGTGATTCCCGTCTCTATCGCTTTCGTGAGCAAAAATTAGAACAGGTGACGGAGGATCATACGTGGATAGCTAGGGCGATAAAAATGGGCGATCTGTCCGAAGAAGAAGCCAAAAACCACCCTTGGCGGCACGTTTTATTTCAATGTCTCGGTCGTTGCGATTTGCCCCCAGTGACGGTATCTCCCCTCGATCTGCAATCCGGCGATAGTTTAATTCTCTGTAGTGATGGTTTGACGGAAGAACTGTCCGACGAGGAAATTAGCGATTATTTGCAAACCAGTGCCGATTGTCAGGAAATTGTCGAGAATTTAGTGGCAGCGGCCAAAGAAGCCGGCGGTTCTGATAATATCACCGTGGTCATGGTCAGCTGTTGACTATCTAGGGTTTGCGGCAAAAAGTTTCTCGTGGGGAAGTGGGGAAGTGGGGGAATTTCAACTAAAACCCTAACACCCTAACACCCTAACACCCTAACACCCGATCTCCTGACTTGAAAATAGAGGCTGAAATAACGCCAATTCGTCAATCATACTAAATCCGCTGAGTATAGGCTACATATCAGGAGAGGCACTCCTGCAAGGGGAGTGACTCTTAAATTATCGAAAATTTGGGTTGAAAACCTCGCCCTTTAGGGCGACTTTATGTTAGCATTAAATTGAGTCGTTGACTTTGGGAACGCAGGAAACAAGCGACACTCCGTAATCCCTAAATCTCTAACCATCACTGGTACAAAAGC
>NZ_JAPZQM010000363.1:0-1635 GCF_027530565.1 Microcystis sp. LE19-10.1B
GGTTCTTCGGTTTTTGTTATGCAATGGACGGGGGTTATAAGGGATGGAACCCTTATATAGAAAGGCATTTGGCGATTTTTGTCAATTATTTTTGCTCTAGAGCGAACTAATCAATTAAGTCTCTTGCCAGATAAGGATTTAGTCGATTTATGCCCCCCTATCGAACCATACTAAGTAACGAAGAACCTTTAACTATTGCTAATCCCATTTATCGGGAAGTGTTACCCCGGGTGTTAACAGTGACACCAATGGCTTCTTTACCGATGATTGCACCCACTTGGTTAAATTCAGAAGGTGAATTAAATATAGATGCTTTATTAACAGCATTTCTCAAATTTTGGCGACAACAGGTCGAACCATTATTAGGTAGCACTGGTTATCATGAAATCGCTCCACATATAGTATTAATGGCTTTTTTACATCGTGTGGTTAATGGTGGGGGAGTTTTAGAAAGGGAATATGCAATTGGTAGCGATAGAATGGATTTATGTTTGCAGTATAAAGATGTAATTTTAGGGATTGAATTAAAAGTATGGCGTGATAAAAAACGCGATCCTCAAGCTGATGGAATTGAACAATTAGAATTTTATTTAGCACGTTTAGGGTTAGATTTTGGTTGGTTATTTATCTTTGATAGGCGGAAAAATGCCTTACCAATGGAAGAGAGGTTATCCACTGAAGTTGTGGTGACGGAAAATCAATATAGAATTACTGTAATTAGAGCTTGAGTGTTTTAAATGAAGTATTTTTGCAAACAATGCTTTTTTCAAAGATATTTAACGGTGAATTTATAAGGTACGTTGCATTTAATTAACACACCCTACAGAATTGGCTGCTTAATTTTTATTTCAGCTATTCATAAACTTTACTTCTATGGGCGATAAAAATTATCGTTACCAGTTTTAAATCATCATTAATTTCATAAATAACTCTATAGTCACCTACTCGATAACGATAATAACCTGATAACTCACCTTTGAGAGATTTTATATTAGGATGATTACGAGGATTAATTTTTAAACGTTCAAAACATCTATCTAACTTTTTTTGTAAAGTAGCAGAAGCAGATTCAAAAAACTCCCCTGCATCAATACTAATAACAACAGTATAATTAATATTTTCGTTTAAGTTTGTCAACAGTAATCACCTTTCCTTGTTTTACATTTTCTCTAGCATGATCAAAATTTTCTTTAAATCCTACAATCTCTAATAACTCTTGAGTAGCATCATCTTCTCTTGTTGCCAAATATGCTAAAAAATCAACTGCTACGAGTAATTTTTCTGGTGACAGTTGTTCAACATATTTTTGGATTTGTTCACGAAGTTCTAACGTATTCATAGATTATTTTGGTTATTTACCCAATTTGATTATATCTGATTCTGAGAAAATTTAGATCCGCGACTTCTGTTATTAATCTTCTCATGTAATAGATAATTTGTAGGGTGTGTTAGCGACAGCGTAACGCACCTCATATTTGCTCAATAATTTATTTTAGGTTCTTCGTTACTTGGTATGGTTCGATAGGGGGGCATAAATCGACTAAATCCTTATCTGGCAAGAGACTTAATTGATTAGTTCGCTCTAGATAAAAAACAATTGACAAAAATCGCTAAATGCCTTTCTATATAAGGGTT
>NZ_JAPZQM010000458.1:0-1039 GCF_027530565.1 Microcystis sp. LE19-10.1B
ATTTTGCTAATAAACATAGCAAAATTATAGATGATTTCCTGACCTAAGATCACATTTTATTCTTTTTTCCACTTCAATCTAAGAATTGAGAAAAAAGCAAAACCTTATATTATACCATAAAAAAATTATGCAAGAGGTCTAGTTTTAGCTCAAAAATTTGATGGTGAAACTTCTTCTCATAAAGTAAGAGGTAGTAGTTGTGTTAATTTCCGAACGCAACCATCAATAAATGCCAAGATTATTCATTGTTTGAAATCAGGTACTAATATTGACGTTGTTCGGATTCCACCTACAGGAAAGTTTGCCTGGGTTACAGATGAAGCAGATCATCTTTGGTATTTGGTATTTGATCAAGATACTAAACTACAAGGATGGGTCATGCCTGACTGTATTGATATTTTTGAAGAAAAAAGTTCAAAAAATTGCGCTGATTATGGTTCTATTATTCCTACTCCTTATCCACCAGAATCATTGGGGAATATAGATTACTATCAATTTCGCTACGACGATTTTATGAAAAGAAATCCTAGCCAGCAACCACCAGATTATTACTTAGAGTTTGGACATAAATACTTGACTAGATTTATGAATAAAACTTATCCTAATTTGACTAAAAAAGGGCAAGAATTTCTAAAAAATGTCGGGAAATCTTTACAGCAGAAAATGGAAAATAAGTTAAAATCCGATCCTGAATTATTTGCAAAATTAGAGCTTCAATCTGATGACTTTCGTAAGTTTGCCTATGAAACACATCCAGATTCTTATTGTGAATCTGGTTGGAAAGATTTACCAAAATCAGATAAAGATAAAATTATAGAAGCTGTAGATAGACGGGATTTATATGTATCTCAACAAGGGAGAGAGACAGGTGCTAAACTTGTTCAACAGTGTGGTGATAGTAGACCTCCTGCAAAAATAGGAACTGATTATGTAAAATAAAGTAAAACACTCAGAAAAACAATGACTTACGAAAAAGTAAAAAATTTGAATCCAGAAGAGTTTAAACGCTTTTGGGTCGTATATCCTGAAACATTTAAGG
>NZ_JAPZQM010000189.1:0-1792 GCF_027530565.1 Microcystis sp. LE19-10.1B
AGAAAGATTTTTTTGTGCTTTTCGCAACCTCTGATAATGTTTCTTAAAATGCTTAGGATTAGATACTTTATCGCCATCGCTGGTAATCACGAGGCTACTAATTCCTAAGTCAATTCCGATGGCTTTATCTGTTACTGGTAAAGGCTTAATCGTTGGGTCATCAAATCTTATTGAGATATGCCAGCGTCCTGATGGATGTAATCTGACTGTTACTGTACTTGGTTCACATCCGTCTGGGATTTGTCTTGACCATCGAATAGGTAAAGGTTCTGTGCATTTAGCTAAATAGATTTGTTTGTCTTTAAATTTAAAAGCAGATTTGGTAAATTCGGCACTTCCTCCCTGATGTTTTTTCTTAAAGTTAGGATACTTAGTACGACCAGCAAAGAAATTAGTAAAAGCTGTTTGTAAATGTCTTAACCCTTGTTGTAAAGGTACACAGCTTACTTCATTGAGAAAGTTTAATTCTTCTTGCTTTTTCCAATCGGTCAACATTGAAGAAGTTTGAGCGTAGCCTACTCTTTCTTGTCTTTCATACCAAGCTTGTGTTCGTTCGTGGAGAGCTTTATTGTAAACTAATCTTACACAGCCCAATGTGCGCCGCAATAGCGACTCTTGTGTTGGTGTGGGGTAAAATCGAAACGAATAGGCTTTTTCCATATCCCGCATTCTAGCATATATCGTGTAAATGTGCTAAGATTTAACAGCAAAGCCAACCTAAAACGGCGGGGTTTCAGACCCAAAATTTTCGATGAGAGCGATATGAACTAAGCTAATCGGCTTCGCTGAGATTAGCGTTTCCAAAACTAATCTCGCAGATTTTGCGCTTTTGACGCTTCCTTTGGCAGACTTACCGTTTGAGCCTAAATCCTGTTATAATAGGGTAAATAAAAACAATGAGATAAAATGCCCAAGAAAGCTTACTTAGCCGAACATCTAAGTTCAGAGGAACTGAAAGATAGATACAGAAGCAGTCAAGACTCAGTAGAAACAAGAAGATGGCACTTATTGTGGAAAATATCGTTAGGATGGACAATCAAAAATGCTGCAGTAGCTGTAGGATTAGATTATCAATATAGTTTTAGAATTCTCAAAAGATATAATGAATTAGGAGAAGAAGGAGTTAAAAATCTCAAGAAAAAAAGTGTGGAACATCGGAGAGGAAAAGAACCTTTATTGAAGGAAGAACAATTGCAAAAATTAAAAGAAGAACTGAAAAAACGTCCTGCCGATGGAGGAATCTGGACAGGTCCGAAGGTGGCTAGATGGATAGAAAAGGAAACGGGACGAGAAAAAGTTTGGAATCAAAGGGGATGGGATTACTTAAAAAAAGTGCAGATATTCTTGTCAAAAACCGAGACCAAAACATAAAAAGGGAGACCCAGTTAAACCAGAAAAATTTAAGCAGAATTTACCAGTAAAAGTCCAATAATTAAGAGATAAATTTACCAATTCTCAGATAGAAGTCAAAAACTTTAAGTTGCCGAGGGAATCATGCTCGATTTTCTACTTTGCTTATTCGCCAAAATTACAGCCAGCCGAGAGATTGTGGTCTCTAGTAGATGAACCCCTGGTTAATGAGCATTTTGAAACGATTGAAGCAATGGAAGAAACAATGACTAATGAAATTAAAAACTTGACTAACTAGGGTCTGCTGAAAAAGTTTTTCCTAGGGGCAGGGTGTAGGGTGTGGGGTGTGGGGTGTGGGGTTTTACCCATTTTCATCGGGTAAATTACCTAATTTTCAGGGAAAAAGTCCAGGGATTTTCCCCCCGACCACTCCCATATCTGG
>NZ_JAPZQM010000299.1:0-1895 GCF_027530565.1 Microcystis sp. LE19-10.1B
TGAGAGAATGAACGGTCATTTTCTGACTCTACTTGAGGGGATTATTACTAATCCGAGTGAGAGAGTTTCTCAATTACCTTTGTTAACTAAAGTTGAACAACAACAGTTATTAATTGACTGGAATAATACTGAGGTAGATTATCCTGCTGACAAGTGTATTCATCAGTTATTTGAAGAACAGGTAAAACGCACACCCGAAGCGGTAGCAGTTGTATATTCAGAGCAACAATTAACCTACAATGAGTTAAATTGTCGAGCTAATCAGTTAGCACATTATTTGCAGTCTTTAGGAGTAAAACCTGAGCAATTAGTGGGGATTTGTCTTGAACGTTCTTTAGACATGATTGTGGGGTTATTAGCGATATTAAAAGCGGGTGGTGCTTATGTTCCTCTTGACCCAGAATATCCAACTGAGCGTTTACTGTATATCCTCCAAGATGCTCAAATTAGAGTTCTGTTAACCCAAAAACATTTAATCGCAGGACTTCCAAAACACCAATCAGAAATCGTTTGTTTAGATACTGACTGGTCGTTTATCACTCAAGCACAGGAATCAAATCCCTGCTGTGAAGTTCAACCGGAAAACTTAGCTTATGCAATCTACACTTCAGGTTCAACAGGAAAGCCAAAGGGAGTGATGATTCAGCACTCCTCCGTTGTCAATCTTGCTCACGGACTGCATGAAGCTATCTATGCTCACCATCAGATTTCCCCATTGCGAGTCAGCATCAATGCCTCTTTAGCTTTTGACGCTTCTGTGCAACAAATTATTCAACTGATATATGGTCATAGCCTGAACATTGTGCCAGAAAAGGTGCGATTTGATAGCCATGCCATGTTATCCCACCTGCGGCAGCAAAAAATAGATGTATTGGATTGCACACCATCGCAACTGAGGCTACTAATTTCAGTAGGATTGCTAGAAAGTGACAATCATCCTCAATCTGTCTTGGTGGGAGGAGAAGCCATTGATGAATCTATGTGGGCTACTTTGGCCAAGGCTGAAAACATTAATTTCTATAACGTTTATGGCCCGACAGAATGCACTGTGGATAGCACGATATGTTTGATCACAGCTAACCTCAAACCAGTGATTGGTCGTCCCATTGCTAAGGTAGAAACCTATATTTTAGACGAATATTTGCAACCTGTTCCTGTTGGTGTGCCTGGGGAATTACACATAGGCGGTGCGGGATTAGCGAGAGGCTACCTCAATCATCCAGAGTTAACCAATGAAAAATTTATCCCTCATCCCTTCCATCAGGAAACAGAAAGCAGATTATATAAAACGGGAGACTTAGGGCGTTATTTACCCGACGGTAATATTGAGTATTTAGGACGCATTGACAATCAAGTAAAAATTCGCGGTTTCCGCATTGAATTGGGAGAAATTGAAACCGTTCTTAGTCAGCACAGTGCGGTCAAAACGGCTGTTGTAATTGCTCGGGAAGATGAGACAAATCAGAAACGTTTAGTCGCCTATATTATTCCCCAAATAGAGATTATTTCCCCTCCAAAAGAGCAAAATTCGCTTAATATTACTCAACTGCGGCAATTCCTGAAAGCTAAGTTACCAGAGTATATGATTCCTAGTGCCTTTGTCATTTTGGAATCCCTACCCTTAACGCCTAATGGTAAAATCGATCATCGTGCTTTACCGGCTCCCGAATTCCAAAGCCAAGAGCAGTATATTGCGCCGCGTAACCCCATTGAAGAGATATTATCCTCGATTTGGGCAAAAGTATTAAAAGTTTCACAGGTGGGGATTCACGACAACTTCTTTGAGTTGGGTGGACATTCATTATTAGCAACGCAACTAATTTCGCGCATCCGTGAGGCTTTTCAGGTAGAAATGCCCTTACGCGAGTTATTTGTTGCACCGACAATCGCCGAAT
>NZ_JAPZQM010000550.1:0-7993 GCF_027530565.1 Microcystis sp. LE19-10.1B
TGGGTCGTGGGGTACGGGGCGCTGGGGGTTGGGGGGGTGGGGGGCCCGGGGGGGGGGGGGGGGGGGGTGGGGGGGGGGGGGACAGGGGGGTGTGGGGTGTGGGGTGTGGGGAGAATAAATAAAATAATCTCCTATCTCCTATCTCCTATCTCCTGAATCCTGAATCCTGAATCCTGAATCCTGAATCCTGACTCCTATCTCCTGACTCGGAGAATCCTGACTCCTATCTCCTGACTCCTATCTCCTGACTCCTATCTCCTATCTCCTGACTCCTGACTCCTATCTCCTATCTCCTGACTCCTATCTCCTGACTCCTATCTCCTGACTCCTGACTCCTATCTCCTGACTCCTGACTCCTATCTCCTGACTCCTGACTCCTGAATCCTGAATCCTGACTCCACCAACAAACTTTGTCAGCAAACCCTAATTATAAATAGACTTTTAATAACCAAAGAAAGAAAGGAATAGTCAGAAAACTAGCAAGGGTAGTGACCACAACTGTGCGGGCCATTAAAGCGGCTGAACCACCGAATTCTGTGACTAAAATGACGGTATTAACGGCGGTGGGCATGGCACTTTGTAGGATGAGAATTTTTAGATCCATACCGGTTAATCCTAAACTATTGCCGATCGCAAATGCCAAAAGAGGAGCGACTAAAAGACGCAAACCGGCTCCTAATAATTCTAATTTACCGATCGCTAATTTTTGCTGAGATAATTGGATACCTAGGATAATTAAAGCCAAAGGAATTGCCGCTTGTCCTAGATAGCTAACACTTTTATCTAATTGCAGGGGAAGATGAAAAGAGAAAGTTTGAAAGCTAATGCCGATAAAAATTGACCAGATTAAGGGCAATTGAAAAACTAAGCGAAATCCTGAAAGAAAGCTTTTTCCTCGCAAATAAGCGGGACTAATACCAAATAAAAGAATACTAGAGCCAATCATATAGATTATCGCTCTTTCCAGTCCAGCCGCACCCAGGGCGAAACTAGCCACAGGTAAACCCATATTACCGTTATTGGGCATCACGGCGGCAGCCATGAGGCTTTTGCGGGTATCAGCATCGAGACTGAGACAATAGGCGATAATTTCGACGACAATCACTATTACCAGTGAAATAAGGGCAAAGCCTAGGAGAATTAAACCGATATTGCTGCCGGATAAAGTGGTGCGATAGAGTCCATCAATCACCAAAGCGGGAGCAAGAATATACACCGTGATTTGGGAAAGGGAATGCACTTCAACAGTGAGAATTTTTCCTGCTATCACACCGATGAGGATGATAAAACCCACTGGAACAATAGCGGAGAGGATGACAAGCATTAATCAGGTAAAAAGTAAATAGTAAACAGAAAAAAACTGATCTGATTTTTTAACGGATTTCTGTTATATCTTCGTATAAAGATGCGATCGCGCAGTGAAAATCGATACTAGCTAGATAAATATCTGCTCCTTTGCTGTAGGGATAAAGAACCCAGAATCCTTCATCATTGCGACGAAAACAATCCACACTGATGCGTTCTTGACTGATAAGAACGTATTCTTCTAAAGTTTCAAGGGAACGATAGTCGGCAAATTTATCACCCCGGTCAAAGGCAGCCGTAGTGGGGGATAATACTTCTACAATCAAGCGCGGATAACGGATAAAATCTTCCGAGAAAGACCGATTATCTCGCGAGTCGCAAGTGACCACAAGATCGGGATAAAAATAACTATTAGCTATTTCTAGACGAACTTTCATATCTGTGGCATAGACAAGACAACCACTACCCCGCAGCCGGTTTTTTAAAAGTGTGGCTAAGTTGATAATAATCATACCATGGGCTTTACTTGCACCAGCCATGGCGTAGGTTTGACCGCGAATGTATTCGTGTTTATACTTGGCTATTCTCTCCGTTGCTAAATAATCTTCTGGGGAAAGATAGTTATGGTCAAAGTTAGCAATCATTTGGTTAAATCACCTTTATTGTCTCTAAAATCAATTCTAACTCTCGATCGAGGAGCGGTACATTTTAAAAATTTTTCTGACAAACACCTGCAAATTTTGCCGGTTGATCGGCAAATTATTGAGCTAATTGACCTGCTCGGACAATATCTAGTAAAAAAGCCTTATCCCGCCACATAAATCACTTGCGCTGTCCCTAAAATCTCTCGTTGACGAATCCAATTATGACTCTGCTCGATCGATTTTTTCGTTAGCAAATCAACTTTCCGTCCCAATAAATTCTCTAATTCCCGTTTCATCCTCGAAAACTCCAGAAGTCCCCAAGAAACACTATCTTGAAAACTGACCAGTATATCAATATCGCTATCTGGACGAAAATCTTCCCGCAAAACCGATCCGAATAAACACATTTCAGATATCTGCCATTTCTGACAAAATTCGCTGATTATTTGCTGGGGTAGTTCTATTTTCAATTTTTTCACCTCCCTGTCACCGGTAATCAGTGATCGGTTTTCAGATTTAAGGAGAATTATCGCTAACCACACGAAAACCGATATCATAGAGTCCGGCAGTAGCCAGAAATTTGACCCGGTAGGCCGAGCGACATTTGTTAGGGCCATCATTCCAGGAACCCCCCCGTAAAACTCGTCTGTCCCTATCTTCTATTGTGGCTGCTTCGTAGTTATCGCGCCAGTAATCTGCACACCATTCCCTGACATTTCCGTGCAGGTCGTAGAGTCCGAAAGGGTTAGCGACGGCAAACATTCCTACCGGTGTGGTTTCCCTGCGATCGCATCCTAGGGAACCTTCCCCATAACGACCATAACTGCACACTTTGCCGCCATAATCCCAGTCCACCCCGGAATAGTTGGCTAAATCAGTGGAAATTGTCAGGCCAAAGTGGAAGGGGGTTGATGTACCCCCCCGACAAGCGTATTCCCATTCTTTTTCTGCGGGTAAACGATAATTGAGTCCGGTGAGACGGGATAGGCGATCGCAAAATTCCACCGCTTCCCACCAGTTAATTTGTTCTACTGGGCGATCATAACCTTCAAAATGGGCCGGATAGGGATTAAGTTCAATATTTACTGGTTCTAATTTTGCCACCTCGCGCCATTGTCGTTGGGTAATTGGGTAGCGACTCAGACAAAAGGCCTGAATATTAACCGGAGATTGGGGACTTTGACTCAATTTCCAGCCTAACTCGCTTTTGGGCGCACCGATGAGGTATTGACCGCTAGGGATAGAAATCATTTCTAAAAAGGTTTTTTTGCTTAAAAAATATTTATAACCTCGATTAGTGACTTTTTCCCGTTTAATTTCCTCACCTTTGCCATTAACAGTGACCACTTCATCGGTAAAATCTAACCATTCTCCCATTCTGCACCCCTCTATCGGTTATCGGTTGATCGGGTTAAGCTGCGAGCCTAAAAAAATCTCGCAACCTACCAGTTTAAGAATAACAAGACTTCGATCGCTTATCCCCCGATGAGTTTTAATTTTAATTAATTTTTTGCTTTGACAGCAAATCGGTTTTTGATAGATGGATGGTTTTCCCTCCACTTCCCACCTTCCCACTCCCCATATTAATTACTGGAGTGATTAACAACTTCAGGGACAATCTCTAATTCTTGTTCACCAATTACAGGTAAATTATTTTTCTGTAAACCCATAGCAGTTAAACAAGTATTGAGAGAGTTGATCGCTTGGTTATAATCCTCAATTTTTTGGTGAATTTCTTCCTGTTTGCGGGCATTATTCGCAATTTTTTCCGCCGCTTCCTGTTCTAAAGTTTGTTCTAGATAAGAACGAGCTTGATTGAACTGTTGTAGAATAGTATCCGCTTGTTTTTTTGCCATTGGTATCAACTGATTTTTCAGAGTATTATTAACAGTTTGGCGGAAATTTTTATGAATTGTCGCTGATACTTTTGGCTCAAAATCTAACTTAAGTAATTGACGGATAGCAGGTTCGGCAGCAAGAATACTTTCACAGTCATAACCTTGGGCAGTTTGTTGCACAGTTTGCCGAAATTGAAAGATCGAAAAAGTGCCTTCGTTGTAAAAATTATGATTTTCTCGTACATAGCGATCGCACTCAGTTTTTGCTTCGGAAATCAAGGCATGAATTAACTGCAATTCTAGCTGTTTTAGCTGATTTTCTATGCCACCATTGTTACCCAATAAACGATATACTTGCCGATAATAATCACCTTGCCTTACCGCATCTAAAAGACGCTGACAAAAGCGACTAATTAAACTGGTTGACTCCTCAATTAACACATCTTCTAGCTGGTTAGACAGATAATAAAAAGCTTCCACTAATACTGCTAATAAAGGTGCTGTAGCATTGCGAGGATGAGTTAAAGTCGCTTGCGAGTAAGCATTTTTAACAGAAAAAGTATTTAATAACTCATCCAATCTTGATACCATTCTCGCTTTCAGTTTCTTAAAGTCTTCCTCAAAGTTTTCATCGCTATTAACCACGACAGCATTGACATAACCATCGATATGTTTAGTTAATTTCTCTCCCACTTCCTTTAACTCTTGATTGAGGTGATTTAACTCCAGAGCTTTCATCGCCTCAATTTCTCGTGGTTGACTTTCTAAATCACTATAAATCCCTTGATAATAATTTTTGAGAGTAATGCAGAGAGATTGTAAATCATCGGCTAAATTAGCAAACAATTGCGGACGCTTTTCCTCCGTGAGATAACGAGTAATTGCCGTGCGAAATTCTTCGATACCGCTATCAGCAATTAACTGCTCTAGTAAAGGAGTTCCCCACTCGCTTAAAACTCGGAAGTAATTTTTATTAGGAGTTTCATAACCGTGGATGGAAACTTTAAAGGGAGTTGCCAGTAATTTACCGGAGTTGGCACAATAGTTATTAAACTCGCTGACAAATTGCGGTGTTTCTTCTTCTCCTCCTAAATTTTTAACACTTTCGGTAAAGATAGAATCTAAACCATAACGCTGATTAATATTGGTTTGATTTTTCACCTGATACCCATAAAACCCTAAAAGTCCGCTGGTTTTGTAAATGCGGGAAGTATCACGAAATTGCGTTTGAATTAGGTTTTCTAAACGCTGTTTTAGTTGGGCTGAGTACCAGGTTTCATCGATGCGGTTAAAAACATAAAAAACTCGATCACGAATACCAGCATTAGAGCGAATTTTTTCGAGTAATTCCGTTTCTTCTGTGGCTAATTCTCCCGCAGAAGCAGCCTTTAAAACACAAACCACTGCCGAAGTATCAGGATGCTCTATTTTACGATAGGCTAAGGCGGCATCTTTTTGGACTGGGGCATCAATACCGGGCAAATCTACCAAAACGTTACCATCTTTAAGGAGAGGATGATGACAGTAATATTCTAGACGTTTTAAGACGGCGCTATTGCTACCACGACGGGCAAAACTTGCCGCTTCTGCTAAATTAGAAAAGTGAAATTGTTCCATGGAATAGGTGGCATTATGCAGCGTATGGATCCGCTCACGATTTTGAGTAAATCCTTCAATTAATAATTTTAAACCCTGAGCTTGTTTAGCTCGCTCGGATTTGCCTTCTCCCCCTTCCTGTTCGATAATTTTTTGACAGTATTGGTTTAACTGACTACAGTATTCGGGGGAATTAATGTTACTGGGATTGGTTAATTGCAGATTTTGACAGACGGTATCGACTAAAGTACGAATTTCTACTTCGCTGAGAAAGGTTAAAACCACTCTTTCCTCATCAGCTTCTGCGTACTCAATATAACATTCCGTACCCGTTGCGTGTCCTTCGGCACTATACAGCAATTCTCGCTCTAAAAGTGCATTGATTAACATTGATTTCCCAGCACTAAAAGCACCGGCGAAAACGATTTCAAATTTGGGAGAAATGGCTTTTTGTAGGGCAATTTCTATCTTGCTGGTATCCTGTTGATTGCGGAGAGAGGATTCGCCTTTTAATAGTTCAATTATACTGTTAACATTACCAGCCAGATTACTGCATTGGGGTAAAAGTTCAGTCATGGTAAAACCCAAATCTAGAAGAACAGTGCTATTGTTCCCCAGATTATAACAAAATTCCCTAACTAGATGTCACATCTTTGGTCAGCGATTTAAGCAATCAAAGACAAAGCCATCGTCTTCAATCTAGAATCAGGATTGATTATAATCAATTTAGTACATACAGATTTCCGAGAACCTCCTTAGGTAAAAATTCCCTCCTGAATCCTAGGGTAATGATAATTATGTGGACAAAAATGGCAATAGATAAATTGAGATTAAAAAAAATTCGGCCTATGGGACAGTTGGGATTTTTGTTAGGAACAGTTTTTCTTTTGGGTGGCTGTCATTCTCTGAATGTTATCCAAAATCGTCCCCAACCCTTGCCCCAAGATCAATATATTCAAGTCTATTTTAATTATAATCAAGCCCAGGGTTCAAATTATACCGATCCCTATCGCCAAATTAATCGCCCGGGGGATAATTTAGAACAGGTTATTATTGATAATATCAACTCGGCCAAAAGTTCGATCGATCTAGCTGTGCAAGAGTTACGTTTACCCGCCATCGCTCAAGCTTTAGTTGCTCGTCAGCAGCAGGGAATTAAAGTTAGGGTTATCCTCGAAAATATTTACAATAAACCTATTCATACTTTAGCCAAAAACCAAGAACAATCAAGCGATCGAGAACAGGAACGTTATCAAAACCTTTTTGATTTAGTTGACATAAATCGAGATGGTAAATTAAGTCCAGAGGAAATCGCCCAAAGAGATGCAATTACTATCCTCAAAAAAGCGGGTATTCCCCTAATTGATGATAGTGCAGATCGCTCAAAAGGTAGCGGTTTAATGCACCATAAATTCATGGTTCTTGACAATCACACTACTTTAATCAGTTCAGCTAACTATACCTTAAGTGATATTCATGGAGACTTTTCTAATCCCAAAACTGTCGGGAATGCCAATCACTTATTAGTAATTACTAATCCCCCACTAGCTAGAGTTTTTCAAAGAGAATTTAATCTGATGTGGGGAAGGGAAGATAGTCCTAAATTTGGCTTAGATAAACCCCAGAGAAAACCACAAACAATTACTATCGGTAATAGTAGTCTGACGGTCAAATTTTCCCCCGATTCTACCGCTTATCCCTGGGCAATTACTAGCAATGGTCTGATCGGTGAAACTTTAAATCAAGCTAAAAAATCCGTGAATTTAGCCCTGTTTGTCCTGACGGAACAGCCTTTAGCTAATATTCTCGCCCAACGACATCAAAAAGGGATAGAAATTAAAGCTTTAATTGATCCTAGTTTTGCCTTCCGATACTATAGCGAAGGATTAGATTTATTAGGAGTTGCTCTCAGTAATAAATGTCGTTATGAACCAGATAATCAGCCTTGGCAAAACCCAATTAATACCCTAGGAGTTCCCGATCTAGCCCGGGGAGATAAATTACACCATAAATTCGGTTTAATCGATGATAAAATTGTGATTACTGGTTCTCATAATTGGTCAAGAGCCGCTAACCATCAAAACGATGAAGCTTTAGTTATTATCGATAATCCCACCGTTGCCGCTCATTTCGATCGAGAATTTCAATATCTTTACCGTACCGCTAAATTAGGACTGCCGGAAACTATTAAAAATCGGATCGAACAAGATAGAAAAAACTGCCCCCAATCTGTAACAATTAAAAGCGATCGCTTAATTAATTTAAACACCGCCACCAAAGAAGAATTAGATAGTTTACCCGGTATCAGTGGCAAATTAGCCGAAAAAATTATCGATGCCCGGCAACAAAAACCCTTTACTTCCCTAGAAGATTTGGATCGAGTATCGGGAATCGGTCAGGGAAAAATTAGCAAGCTCAAAGGCAAAGTCAGCTGGTAATGATTGTCTCGTCTGTATTTTTTGCCATAGACAAAAACTAGCAATTTTCCCTTGTTACGGCAAGCTAAGTAGGTAGGGTCTGCTGAAAAAGTTTTTCCTGGGGGTAGGAGTCAGTAGCCAGTCGTCAGGAGTCGGTCGTTTCAGGCTTTGTTGCCCTTGTTTTTTGTACCAA
>NZ_JAPZQM010000516.1:0-7483 GCF_027530565.1 Microcystis sp. LE19-10.1B
GTTTGGGGGCGGCGCCACGCCCCCAACGGGGGGTTTGGGGGGTAGAACCCCCCAAAAGCTTGGATTGAGTGATAAAACCGAAAGTAACGCCCAATTTTAGGAGAAAGTTTCCCCTTAAAAATCCCAAATTAGTAGATTTACAAAAATGAGATGCACCCGCCGAAATCTATCTCATCTTCTCATCACTGTCTTCAATTTCTTGATCATCTTGATTGATTTCTTCTTTAAATCCCCGTAAAGTTTTCCCCAAAGCTGCCCCAAATTCGGGTATTTTTTTCGGTCCAAATATCAGGAGAACAACCACAGCAATAATTACTATTTCTGGCCAACCTAATCCAAACATAATCTTGAAAGTAAAAAGTAAAAAAAGAGAAAGGAGTCAGAATTCAGGAGTCAGGAGTCGTAAACTTGGAGAATTGCCAGATTCTGTCTTTTGCACGAGTGCCTGTTGCCTCTTGCCTTCAGAAGCTGATAACTGATAACTGATAACTGATAACTGATAACTGATAACTGACTCTATGCTGCCACTTCAGCGCGTTTGTAAGCTTCGTCGAGGACTTCTGAGAGAGTCGGATGGGTGTGGATGCGGAAAGCGAGTTCATGGACAGATTTGCGTTCAGCGATCGCATTGGCCGCTTCTTGAATTAAATCCGATGCGTGGATACCGATAATATGAACACCGAGTAATTCGCCCGTATCCTGACGATAAACGACTTTAGCGATGCCTTCCGTTTCTCCTTCCGCTAAAGCTTTGGAATTTCCCTTAAAATAGGTCTTGACAGAAGCAACCTTATACCCTTCTTCCTGTGCCAAAGCTTCTGCTTGCGGTTCCGTTAAACCCACATAACTAATTTCGGGGTGGGTAAAAGCGGCGGCGGGAATACTGCGATAATCGATGGTTTTTGGGCGATTACAGATATTTTCAATGGCTATTACCCCTTGACCCGAAGCAGCGTGAGCTAACATCATTTTACCCGTAGCATCGCCCACGGCCCAGAGATGGGGAACCGGTTCACCGGACTGAATTACCTGCATTTTGTCATTAACGGCAATAAAACCGCGTTTATCCAGTTCTACCCCAACAAATTCCAAGCCGAGATTCTTTGTCGCCGGGATTCTTCCTGTAGCGACTAAACAAGCATCTACCTCTAAAATTTCGATCGCTTCTTTGCTTTTTGCGTCCACCAGTTCAATGGCCACAGGATTCCCCGGTTTAATACTTTTTGCCAAAACTCCCACATAAGTCTCGATGTCTCTAGGTTTAATCAGAACTCTTTCCGCGATTTTCGAGATTTCTGGGTCAAATCCTGGCATGAGACTATCTAAAGCTTCGATCATCGTCACTTCACAACCCAAAGCGGTGTATATATCCGAAAATTCCAGACCGATATAACCACTACCGATAATTGCGATCCACTTGGGTAAAGTTTCTAATCTAACGGCCTCATCGCTGGTAAAAACCGTTTTGTGATCGATCTCGATCCCCGGTGGGACAAAGGGAACCGACCCCGGACAGAGCATAATATCCTTAGCGGTGTAGATTTTTTCGCCACTATCCCCGATGACGCTAACTTTTTGCGGGCCGGCGATTTTTCCCCAACCGTGGATAGTATCAACCTTGAGACGTTTAAGACTATTAGTGAGATCGCCTCTAATTTTACTGACAAGGTTGTTAGCATGATCGGCAATTGTCGGACGGTCAAAATTAACGCCAGCGATGGCAATACCTAGACTTTTCAGATGGTCACTATCGGCTAATTCGCGCACTCGTCCCGAGGCTGCCAGTAAAGCTTTAGAAGGAATACAACCGCGATTGACACAGGTTCCTCCCATATCTTTGGCTTCGATAATAGCTGTTTTTAGCCCACATTTGACTGCGTGTAGGGCTGCCCCGTGGCCACCAACTCCAGCACCGATAATAATTAAATCGTAGTCGAATTCACTCATAGTCTCTCTGACTCTCAAAGTTAGCATTATCCCATTTTACGATCCACTGCGATCAAGCTGTGCTATCCTGGGCAAAAACTGGAGCCAGTTTTTAGCCATCAGGCTCTTGTGCATTGAAACTGGCTATTGGCAATTTTAGGACAAGACGTTACTAGACCTCTGGTAAAAATCAAAAATTGTTGTTGGGATTAGGAGCCGGTCGTCAGTAGTCAGGAGAATTAAGCATGAATAATAATCAATTAAATGGTCTCTTCACAGATTTTAGGCAATTTAATCCTTATTTTTGCCGTTTTTGAATCCTCAAAAATTAATTATGCAAGACGTTACTGAATCAAGATATGAATAAGTAGGTGGGTGTTAAAAATTGTCAGATCCCCCCGCCTATCGGCACCCCCCTTATCAAGGGGGGCAGGGGGGATCAAAGACAAAATCTATCTTCAATTTAATTGAAACCATTTACTTATTAATTCTGCATCGTATCCATAAGTTAGTCTAGTGCTAGATTGGAAAAATTAGACCTCCCGCCAATACTTTGCCGGATGGGGGTATCATCTTTCTCCTACCATAATTTAGGCTCGAAACCAGAATCATTAATTATTTCTACTGTTTCTCCCGATGGTTTAATCACAAATAAACCTTGTTTATAGGCATAACGATCTACTCCTTCATCTATTTCTATTCCTGCCACTGCACCATAAGCTTGATAGTTTTTATAATGGGGAAATGCTTGTTTAAATCGACTTAATTTTTCTAAAAATTCATTGACATCATCTTTCGATAAACGAGACTTACATTCTACTAAAACTACCTCGGTTTCATCGACGGCTAAAATGTCAATCTCCATGGCTATTCCTTGCCGTTTTACCCTGGCACGACTGTAGGTTTCTTTAACATCGATACCTTTGCCACGAAATAGGCTAATAACAGCAGGTTCGACTAATTCCTCGACAAATCTTCCCCAGCGAGTGGTTAAACTATCCACAGCACGACTGGTATTGGCCACTGTTTTCTCTAGCTTGGCTAAACGGCGATCGGCTTCAGCAGCCCGGCGATCGGCTTCGGCAGCCCAGCGATCGGCTTCGTCCTTGGCTTCGGCGGCCCGGCGATCGGCTTCGGCCTTGGCTTCGGCGGCCCGGCGATCGTATTCATCGGCCCGGCGATCAGCTTCGGCCTTAGCTTCAGCCTTGGCTTCAGCAGCCCGGCGATCGTATTCTTGGCGTGATTGTTCAAACTTTTCGTTAGTTTTCTCAAAAAGTTTATAGATATCTTCGATGGTAATCGGTTGAGACATGGTTATTTGTTTTAATCTTTCTTATTTTACTTCTTACTATAATTGTACTAGCAAAGTGCAAGTCATTTTAGGGACGGGTGTGAATTGAGCAAGTCAATGGTTATACTAAATCCGTTGAGTAACGCACAGAAAACGGGTTTCTCGGAGAAACCCGTTTTCTACTCATGCACTCATGCAAAACGGAGAATAAATAATCAGTTTTTAATAACTGGATTTAGTATGAGGACGATATAGCGGGGACGGGAACCACAGTTTCTTCGTTGATCATGGTTTCTAATTGTTCAGCCTGGGATTTGGCTCAATAAATTGATCATTGCAAATAATTGTTACGAATACTTGACTTAAGATATGTCTATGCCCACAGAAACACAAATCAAAGAAAAAGCGCTAGAGTTAGGTTTCCATGGGGTCGGTATTGCTTCTGTGGATAGTCAAGACTCGGCGGTATCCCATCTAAAAAGCTGGTTAGAGCGCGGTTATCACGCTGATATGGATTGGATGACTAACCCGAAACGACAGGATATCAAAACTCTTTGGCCAGAAGTGCGATCACTAATATGTCTTGCCCTTAACTACTACACCCCCCAGCAACACAGTCCAGAACAAAACCATGGCAAAATTTCCCGTTATGCTTGGGGACGGGATTATCACAAAGTATTAAGTAAAAAATTAAAAGCCCTCAGTCAATGGTTAGAAAGTCAGGGGGAGCAAATTCAAACCCGTTACTATGTGGATACAGGACCGGTACAGGATAAAGTTTGGGCGCAAAGAGCAGGGATCGGCTGGATTGCCAAGAATGGTAACTTAATTACCCGCAATTACGGTAGTTGGGTCTTTTTAGGGGAAATATTAACTAATTTACCTTTAGAACCCGATCGACCCCATAGCGCCCATTGTGGCACCTGTAGCCGTTGTTTAAGCGCTTGTCCCACCCAAGCAATAGTTAGTCCCTCTGTGGTGGATGCTAATCGCTGTATTGCATACCATACCATCGAAAATCGTGCTGTAACTTTGCCTACAGAAATTGCCGAGAATTTACAAGGTTGGGTAGCTGGCTGCGATATCTGTCAAGATGTCTGTCCTTGGAATCAACGTTTTGCCCAAGTTACCGACGTGGAGGATTTTCAACCTCGTCCCGAAAACCTCTCGCCAAGGTTGGAGGAATTAGCTAATCTAACTATAGAGGAGTGGGATCGTCGTTTCATCTCGTCAGCCCTGCGTCGAATTAAACCCCAGCAGTGGCGACGTAATGCCCAAGCTAATTTAGCCCATTCCCCTCACCCCGCACAAGATGACAATTAAAGTAGTCGTGTTCGATTTTGATGGTACTATCGCCGATACCCACGATACTTTCGTGGAGATTGTCAATCGTTTGGCTAAAAATTTTGGTTATCAACCCATCAACGAGGAAGATTTGGCCAGACTAAAAAACCTTAGTTCCCAAGAAATTATTAAACAATCCCAAGTTTCCCCCGTTAAAATCCCTTTTTTACTCTATCGAGTTAAACGGGAATTAAATAAACAAATTGAATGTCTGAAACCTTTCCATGGCTGGCATCACTGCCTAGCCACTCTTAAAGAAAGAGGCTATAGATTAGGAATAATAACTTCTAATACCAAGGAAAACGTCACCATATTTTTAGCAAATAATCAACTCTTAAATTTATTTGATTTTATCTATTCGGGAACGCCTTTATTCGGCAAACACAAAATTATTGATCGCCTGATCCGACAAAATAAATTCTGTCCCGATGAAATGATTTATGTCGGCGATGAAACCAGAGATATTACTGCTGCCCAAAAAAGTCAAGTGCAGGTGGTGGCAGTCGCTTGGGGCTTTAATTCCCCTCAAATTCTCTCCCAATTTAACCCTGATCATCTCATTGATCATCCCCTAGAATTATTGGATATTTTAGATAGGGCTGGCTGAAAAAGTTTTTACTAGGAGCATGGACATTTGTACTAGAATATCCAACACTCAGTTTAAATATAGACTTCGATCGATGGGGGCAGAGAGACTCGAACTCTCACGAGCTTATAAGGCTCAACGGATTTTAAGTCCGTAGCGTCTACCATTCCGCCACGCCCCCGTTATTTAACCGACAATTTTTTATCATATCACAAATAATTTAATTGGCAAGAGTATTTTCAGCAAATTATTTTAGTCCGCCAATTCGATCGCCGCAAAGGGGGAAAGAGGGGGTAAAATGATCAGCAGGTGAATTGCAGTTCACCGACAGCCATTGATAAAAATCAATCCTTATGCAATCAATTCTGACGCAAGAAACCATTATCATCGCCCTGATCTACCTATCTCTCAGTGTCTTGTATTTGCTCGTCATTCCCGCCGTTATCTACTACTACCTCAATACGCGCTGGTATGTGGCATCTTCTTGGGAAAGAGGGTTTATGTACTTTCTGATGAGCTTTTTCTTCCCTGGGATGCTGTTGTTAAGTCCTTTCCTTAACTTCCGTCCCCAACGTCGTACCCTAAAAGCTTAAGTTATCACCAAAAAAACCCATGAGACGCATTGATGTCATCGGGATCGGTATAGGGATGTTTGCTATGGGCGGCATCCTCTACATTATCCTACAAAAAACCGGTTTAGATAGTGCTTCGGCGGGAATTTGGAGTCAAGCGGTGTTGGTAGGTGGTGTCATCGGTTGGATTTTTACCTATCTGTTTCGAGTTGCCACCGATAATATGACCTACGGCAAACAGCGCAAGGATTACGAAGATGCCGTCTTTAAAAAACGCCTGGAAGCGATGACTCCCGAAGAAATCGCCCAAATGCAGCGGGAGATTGAAGAAGAAAAAACTAAATAGGGCTGGCTGAATAAATCTAAAAACCTTGCTGGATAACACTTTTAGACTTTTTGTCAATCAAAAAGTACCAGATATGGGAGTGATCAGGGGGAAATTCAGGGACTTTTTCCCTGAAAATTAGGTAATTGACCCCCTCAAAATCGGTAAAACCCCACACCCCACACCCCACACCCTACACCCTGCCCCTAGGAAAAACTTTTTCAGCAAACCCTAAGTAGTCGGACTTAGCGGAGGCAGGGGGCAGGAGGCCGTTTTTGTAACGGGGATTTATGCCCCGCTCCAAAAACTTTTCGCCTTAAGGCGAGGTTTTAGACCCGATTTTTTCGATAAATTAATTGCTACCACTAAACACAACTTCGGGGAATTTTAACTGTGCATCGGCCATGGGGATTTGTCGGCCTTGATTGCGTAACTCTTGCCAAAAATTAATTACTTCTGTGGCTTTGTTGAGAACATCAACGCGATCGGACTCATCAATCCAGTGTTTTGCTTCTAACTCCTCTTGCAGTTGTTGCCAAGCATCATTGCGCGGCCAGAAAAAATAAGCGGTGAGGGGGCTAGTTCCTTTGCCGACCACCTGATCCACAGCGATCGCTACGTTCTGATCTAACCACAATACTTTTAAAATAAACTTTGATTCGGAACTGACTGTCATTGTTAATCGTTAATCGTACAATTCTCGATTATATCATCTTTTGACTCAATTTTCCGCAGTCAGTTTTTAACTATTTTTTGCTGTTTTTTCGCTAATAACCGCTATGATTCCAGAAACAGACTCTTTACCCTGTAAACAAATCGGTGTGGCCGTAATTAGAGATGATCGAGATTTAATTTTAATTGATCGCCGTCTAGCCAAGGGACTCTTGGGCGGTTTTTGGGAATTCCCCGGTGGCAAAATCGAAGGCAATGAAACGGTACAAGAATGTATTAAACGGGAGGTATTAGAAGAAATTGGCATTGAAATCGCAGTGGATAGTCATTTAATCACCATCGATCACACCTATAGTCATTTTCGGGTTAATCTACAAGTATATAACTGTCGTTATCTCAGCGGCGAAGCGAGAGCGATCGAATGTGAAGAAATCCGCTGGGTAACTATCGAGGAGCTAAATCATTACACTTTCCCCGCGGCCAATCAAGAGATTATCGAAAATTTGGGTTAAAACCCCGTCCTTTTAGGACGGCTTTAAGCTACAATGGAAAAAGCGATAACCAAGCTAAAAACTGAACCTTGACAACAGATAGTAGGGGGTTTTGTTCAGAAAAGAATTCAAATTCGGCCTTGAACGAGTAAAACTTTCTAGGAAATAAGGTTGAACATTAGATTTTTTCGACTTGTTCAAAGTGGCCGTCCGGCATCCGGACACTCAAAACGGACGGGTCGAAAGAGTCAGACTTAAGCAATTAAGCGTTTTTCG
>NZ_JAPZQM010000548.1:0-4831 GCF_027530565.1 Microcystis sp. LE19-10.1B
GTCAGTCTGTAGAGCGACCATAAGACCAGAACAGAGTAAATCTGTTAAGGCAGGTGCGGAACCCCGCAAGGGAAAGAAGCAGAAACCTAAATCGTGAGGTTTGGGAATCGCCGTCCGTTTTACGGCGGCGAGGATGTCAAGTGAATCGGTTAGTCTCGGTTGAACTAGGAACTAAATAGGGTTGGCGGCAAAAAGTTTGTTGGTGGGGTTAGGAGTCGGTCGTCGGTCGTCAGTAGCCGGTCGTTTCAGGCTTTGTTGCCCTTTTTTGTGTACCAGTTTATGTACTAAAAAAAGGATAATGCAAGGTTTTTGAAGGTCCCAATCCGATTTTCGCAGCATGAACATCGGATTTTAACAGGTCAAAAGCCTTATTTTAAAAGGGTTTTACCATTATTCAGCAAACCCCAGTTAGAATTTCTCCGATTTAAAGCGCAAATTGTTAATTGGTATTCCTGACAAAGGGAGTTATTTACTGAGGTCATCCGCTCTTTTATTGTCAATAATTTAGCATCCAACTTCCTTGACCTCAATAACTTGGAAGCCATAGTCTGAAGTTCAAAGGCATACTACGGAAATTCTGTCAATGCGTAAGTCCTAAAGCAATGATTAGACAAGGGGCTTAAGCCCCTTGTCTTCAAGGTTAGTTACAGTTGCTATCTTCTGTTTACTTCTTTTTAGCTGGAGCTGCTGGCGCAACTTGGGAGCATCTCATTTATGCAAGTGAGTAATTATGCTTGTCGCTAAAACTTGCTTCTGGTAAGGCTTTCAAAATAGCTTGACATAAAACTTAATTTAGGAGTTACAAAGGTGAGATGCTCACCGCAACTTTTGCGGCGTTGTCAGATTAGAATATGAAAGATGCAATGCAATCCTTGCTATCAAAGTAATTTCAGTTCCAAGCTGATTCGGAGCATCTTTCAATTTGACAACGCCACTTTTGCTGTAACTTTGACACTATTGACACCCTTGATTTGTTTTGCCAAGGGGTCAATTTTGTCGAGTTGCTCTTGAGTTTCTACGGTTCCAGAGACGACTACCGCTCCATCTTTAGCAGAAACTGTAAGTTGCCCTTTCGGGATGTTGGCTTCTAGCTTAGAGCGAACTTCACTGGAAAGGTCACTGTTGGCGCGATCCGCATCTCCTCCAGTTAGATTGTTGCGTTGCTCACGAGCGCGAATATCAGAATTGAGTTGATTTCGGCGCACTTGACTAGACGCATCGCTTTGGTTCTTTTGGACTGTTTTAGTATCAGGAACTTGCCCCGTTTCCTCTGTGGAAGAAGGGGCGTTGGTGCTAGTTTTAGCGTTGTTCTCACAAGCCACAGTTCCAATCAGTAGAAGGCTGCTGAGGATTAAAGTTGTGATCTTTTTCATGATGCAAATCCTTTAATAATTTCCGATTTTACAAACGAGAAGCAGGAGGATCGACATAGCCTTCAATTGCTAGGGCATTGTAAATTTCCCACTCGCGAATCCCTCGGCGCTTTAGAATTGTTTCAGCCTGAAGGATGTCAGCATCTGCACCGTCCACGATCAACAGGTAGTCTCCACGAACCACATAATCGTGATAGACTCGTGCCCGATCTTCTGGAATTCCTAGACCAATTAGACCACCTACCAAACCTCCGGTAGCCGTCCCGATTGCACCGCCAGCTAACGTGGTAGCGATCGCAGTTGCAGCCGCCCCTGCCAACATGACGGGGCCCACTCCAGGAATTGCCAATATGCCCAACCCAACCAGCAAGCCTGTCAGTCCTCCGATGGCTCCGCCTGCCGCTGCCCCGGTCTTTGCTCCTTCGTCAATATGAGTTGTTTTTGTTTCGGTAAGCTCTTGAACTCGTGTCTCACCAATCCGGTTGCTCTGCTCCAGTCGTTCAGGCTCTTTGGCAATGATTGATACCTCATTCATGGCAAATCCGTCATCTCGTAATCCATTCAGTGCCTTCTCTGCCTCTTGATAGCTAGAGAAGATTCCCACGGCTCGTTTACGGTTAGTTAAAGTCATTTTTCCCTCCAACGCTATGCGGTAAAAGCTTTGTAAATCCTATAGTATGGCGAACTATAGCGATTGAATTTCCTGATTCGAGTTGATAATTCTGCTCTTGGCATTACTGTAACAGGCGGTTGCTTGATTTACTGTATGAATTGATTGAGTCTGTATGAATTGCTTGAATACGACACAAAATGTAACGGGCGATGCACTAGAACTACCTTTTTTTATTAATAAATAGCGCCGCCCTTAACAGACGGTAAGGCCACTCTTTTTGTCTCTGCTGCTCTTATTGCACTGCTAGAACAGAAATATGTCCGACCTCTTTTGTATCGCTACGAGGCCGGATGACGATCTCGACATCTTGATTCAATGCCGTGAGAAATTCCATCAATCGTTCAACTGAAAATTGATCGAGCCGATAGTTTTTTAGTGCTGAAACCTTGGGCTGCGGGATATTAAGCAGTATGGCAATCTCCCTCTGTTTCAGCTTGCGACTTTTCAGAAGTTCGTTAACGGCCAGGGCTAGGCGTGTTTTCGTTTGCCGTTCGGTTGCGTCTGGATAACCAAGGTCAGCGAAAACGTTCGTGGTGCCGCGAGTGATTTCCAAATTGCTCATTTTGTCCCTCTACTTTCATAATCCGCTTGTGCGCGTTTCATCCGTTCAACAATAAGCTTTACATCCTCTTGAGGTGTCTTGATTCCAGACTTCGACTTTTTCTGGAATGCGTGCAGAACGTAAACAACTTCAGCGAAGCGCACAGTATAGACCGCTCGATAAGTGTCGCCTCGATGATCTTCGACGATCTCAAATACTCCTGCCCCTTCACCCTTCCAAGGTTTAGCCTTTGGATGTTTACCCCCCAACTGCGCTAGACCAAGGGCATAGCCCATATCGTCCTGCACCTCGGCAGGGAAAGTCAGGTAGTCCTTTTTCGCAGAGGCCACCCAATACAAGGGTTTTTCCCGCGACATACTTTTAGAAATTCGGATCATTCAACAATATACCCAAACTGGAATAATCAGTCAAGGAATTAACAGAGCGGCGGTATCGCTTGAAGTTGCATCGCATGGTCAATATCAACATTCGATTCAGGCTGAGGCAATAATAAACCCCTTCATTTTCTTATTGAAGGGGCGTTTGTGGGGTTTTCTGATTGTTAGGAATCTTTTTCTAGTTCTTTTCCAGTGGATTTAGATGGTTTAATTTTGCGCTTGAGGACTGCACCTGCTCCTAAAGTGCCGAAGGCAAGAAGCCCAAGAACAGAGGAGGGTTCGGGAACTGAACTGGAAACAGGGGCAAGTTGAAAAAGTTGCTGGTATGCCCTTCCCTGTGATCCACCACCAAGGTATCCCAATTGGGCAAAACCAACATCATAATCAGACAAAATATCAATACTTGTATCTACCCAAAAACTAGATAGGTTAGGAATAGCTACAGGAGGTCCATTGATGACTTGAGAGAAGGAATATATTGAAGTAGCACTACCAATGTTGTTACTTCCTTGTGTAGTTCCCACGTCAATAGTCCCTGTTAAAAAAGGTGAGAAACCATTGAGAGAACGATATCGCAGAGGCGATGTTATCTCAGTGATATCGTTCTCTAGGCTTGTAACCTTGAAATTGTAACTGAAGCTTTTCGTCCCTGCACCAAAAACACTCAGTTCCTGATTGTTAGCATAATAGGCTACTCCATGA
The DNA here is from genome assembly GCF_027530565.1 of Microcystis sp. LE19-10.1B. Lineage (NCBI taxonomy): Bacteria > Bacillati > Cyanobacteriota > Cyanophyceae > Chroococcales > Microcystaceae > Microcystis > Microcystis sp. LE19-10.1B. Next base: position 3,688 of record NZ_JAPZQM010000548.1, read on the forward strand.
CCAAAGGCTATCGGGTCTTCTTCTTGTACTACAATATTATTGAAGTCAAAGCTGGTAGCTGTCCCAGTTATACTACTATTTACCAAAGACCAGTTACTTAGAATTTCTTGTCCTACCTGAATAGAACCACCATTAAAAAGCTCAGTTAGAGTACACGAATCCGTTGCAGCACATCCGACAGTGACTGTAGCGGCTAACATTGGATTAGCCACAATTATCAATCCACCGAAGAGAATTCCGCTACTTAAAGTACCTTTGATCACAAATTTAGCACCAGTTTTCATCAATCTCATCATGTACGCTCCTTATTGAATTTGAGAACTGCTTACCTGAGTCGAGTCAACAATTCTGCTTCTGCTATTACCCTGATAGATGGTTGTTTGATTTGATGTGTGAATTGATTAAAACTGTATGAATTGCTTGAATACGACACAAAACGTAACGGGCGATGCACTAGAACTACCTTTTTTTATTAATAAATAGCGCCGCCCCTTGATTCAATGCCGTGATAAATTCGATTTTTGGACTTAGGAAGACGAAAACAACCAAACGCCGATTCAAAAATGAAGTGCACCACTAGGGTAGTCTTCCAATGAGGAGGCTCATCAAGGTAACCTGACTTGTACCACCAAGAGAGGAAACCCAAGACGAAGCTCCTCACATCAATTAGGAGTTAAATGCTACTTTGCTAATCCTTACCATTCTTGGGAGCGAGGACTCAACGAGCATACTAACGGTCTCATGCGGCAGTTTTTCCCGAAAGGGACAAATTTCTCTCATCGTCAAACAAGCTGAGGTAGACCGAGTGACAGACTTAATCAACCATCGACCCCGAAAAGCCCTTGACTATCGCACTCCATCTGAGGTATTCTTCAACCCACATTCCGCACCCTAAGTGTCACAACGTCTCAAAAGGGGAAGGGGCGCGAGTCAAAATACTTATCTAGAGGAGTGAGTTGGCGGCAAGCTGCCGGCAACTAAGCCGAAAATTTCAGAGTTCCCCCGGTCATTCTCAATAAACAGTGCTTGTTGAGAATGACCGGTCAATCAGACTTAACATCTAGGGGGAGATGTTCCAGTTGCTCGCTTTGTTTTGTCACCCCTTGAAGTCAATCCATCTGGTCAAGATAAGAGATAATATTCT
>NZ_JAPZQM010000097.1:0-1207 GCF_027530565.1 Microcystis sp. LE19-10.1B
CGGGCGGCTCCCCAGAACAGTCTCAGCCTGGAAGTTGGTCACTAGCTAGACACTACCTAACAGCCACAGGCGATAGGCTGAGAGGCCAGAGATGCTGTCGTGGCTTTCATCTTACCTCTCAGCGGTTTTTGAGATGTTGCTTATCTCCGGCTCAATAACTATGCCATTAAGCTGATTAATAAAGTCCCGAATTGCTCCTCTTACTAATTTTTGAGCAGCATTGGGGGACTGTCTTTTCCGTTTAGCCATTACTTACTCAGTGAATAATTTAGAGATCCCATACCCAGCTAAACCAATTACTGCTCCTACTGCCGCTACGGGAGCCATTGTAACTGCAACTGCCGTCCCCCCTACTGCTAATCCCATACCTCCAACTAATGCTGATATACCGGCTCCAGCACCCGCACCAATTGCCGCTGCTCCAATTGCCGTTGCGTCTTGTTCTTCTATTGCTTTTTTGGTTCCGTAAACTGCCGTGCCGACCACTGCTCCTGCCGCTGCTACTGGAGCCATGCCGACGCCTAGAGCAGTTCCTCCTACAGCAAGTCCCATACCCCCAACTACTGCCGATGCACTAGCTCCAATCGCTGTACCCACTCCCACTGAAATCATTGCCTCTTGAACTTCTTCTGGCTTATTTTTCTCCGTCATTATTTTTTGCCTCATTAGCTTTGGGTAATTATGAAACTCTAGCATAAGACAGACAAGCCGTGAACCACAACAAGCCGGGCGTTAAGGCGCATAAGTGCCAGTCGGGTGCATACAGTTATTAGCTGGCTTCTGGTATTACCAGCCACTGATTGTCTGAGATTTCCAAGGTTTTGAAACAACAGCGAAACGCTTTGCCTATCGGGCTGCAGGCATACACTCCGATTTGGCAATCGTCGGCTATCTTGTGTAAGTGTGTGATCCGCATTTGCAGCCAAGCCTGCCCATCATAAGAATTCTCTAGCAGAAAATCGCTCCCCCGTTTACTGATGCGATACCACATTTCGCGGTATCGTGAAGAAATGTCTTGCGTTGCCCAATCAGAATATCCCAAATTGGTCACCACAGAACCAAGCCGACTATACTTTAGACGTTCATAATCTGAGATTTATTAAACTTCTGAAATCGTAGAGTCAGCAAGGAATCCAGTTCTTTTTTATGTTTCAAATGGGCATCATTCAAACATTCATAAATGGCTGAAGAAAAGTCAGAAAAGTTT
>NZ_JAPZQM010000394.1:0-1469 GCF_027530565.1 Microcystis sp. LE19-10.1B
GGGGGGCATAAATCGACTAAATCCTTATCTGGCAAGAGACTTAATTGATTAGTTCGCTCTAGAGCAAAAACAATTGACAAAAATCGCATCAATGTCCTTCTCTATAAGGGTTTCATCCCTTATAACTCCGTCCATTGCATAACAATTACCGAAGAACCAAATAATCTTTGACATTATTTCTGACTCATTGGGAAAACTTTAGCCTCTATTTGTTGTAAATCTTCTTCTAATTCTGAAAAAACCTCTTCGCCATTAATTCCTTCCTGTCGTCTTAATTCCTCAACGCCAATCATAACTTCCCGTTTCAATTCTTCAAATCTTCCTCGGTAAATTCTGTCTCTTTCTGCCAATAAACGCAATCCCTCTTGAATAACGGCTAAATCATCTTGATATTTTCCTGTTTTAATTTGTTGAGCAATCAAATCTTCTATTTCCGGTGTCAGTTGGATAGTGTTCATCGCTTCTCCATAATTACTTTTATATCATCCTAGCTGAGTATTATAGCGCAGACTTTTTAGCATCTTATAATTTTAACAGATTTTGGACAGACTGCGAGATAGACGGGTTCATCTCCCTGAACCTAAATCTTCTAGCACTCGTGAGCCGGAAAAGGGAGACAGCAGAAGAGCAAAAGCAAAAACCCGTACTCCCTTGCTCCCCCTCTCCCCTGCTCCCCGCTTCTTCACCCCCCGAAGCAATCTCTCAAAAGTTTTAATTGTTCTGATTAGTAATAAATTGACGAACAATCTCAACTCTTAGATTTAATTCCCGTGCAATTTGTTCTTCATTAAGTCCCCACCTAACCAGAAGGGGAATTGTTTCTAATTTCGGCTCTTCGGGACTTGGTATGGTTCGATATGGGGGCATAAATCGACTAAATCCTTATCTGGCAAGAGATTTAATTGATTAGTTCGCTCTAGATCGCAAACAATTGACAAAAATTGCGGTAATGTCTGTCTCTATAAGGGTTTCATTCCTTATAACCCCCATCCATTGCATAACACAAACCGAAGAGCCCTAATTTCCCTTCAAGCTTCCCTTCAAGTTTCCCTTCAAGTTTACGGTTCTTCGTTACTTGGTATGGTTCGATAGGGGGGCATAAATCGACTAAATCCTTATCTGGCAAGAGACTTAATTGATTAGTTCGCTCTAGAGCAAAAACAATTGACAAAAATCGCTAAATGCCTTTCTCTATAAGGGTTCCATCCCTTATAACCCCCGTCTATTGCATAACACAAACCGAAGAGCCAAAAATTGTTACAAAAGTTACCAGTAAACGGAATTATGCTAGAAACCAAAACAATAGAGACAGACAAAAAAAATAAAGCTAATGAACTACCCCGCCGCAAGCGGACGGGGTATCAGAATCAAAATAGACTCAATTGTAGATTTTGGTGTAGCTGCAGGTATTCTTTATCTTGTTCTTTTACATATCTCGCTATCATACCTTCATCCCCATGCTTTCCTAC
>NZ_JAPZQM010000324.1:0-5652 GCF_027530565.1 Microcystis sp. LE19-10.1B
ATTTGCTTGAATACAGTGGAATGTACGATTAGGGAGGGAAGTTATCGTTTTTCTAAGATAACTCGACCGACCCAACTGCAACAAAAAGCGTTAGATTTATTGGGAGTTTCCCTGATTTGTACCCAGTAACGGGGCGGCGGAAATTCTTTTAATCCCTCCTACAGCACAGGTTATGGCTTTTTGTCAACGGGGAAGTCCAGTTATTGGAGTTTTACGAGTAGAAACAGCTTGAATTATCTTTAATTTTTCTAGTTCATCGCTCTCTAGAGGTATACCTAAATTTTCGACATTAACTGGCTCAGAATTAACTGCTATATCGACAATTTCTGGGTGAGGAATTTGATAGGTCTTACATACCTGATAATGTTCCCGTAAAGCTTGACCATTACTGCCGTGTTCTAATCCTTGCAGATTTAAATAATACAAGCCCAAAATCTCGGGAATTAAGGACATTTTTGCTCCTTGACTAGCAATTCTTAACCAAAATTCATAATCGCCCGCACAGCGAAAATCCTCTTGAAAATAACCGTATCGATCGTGAAGTGATTTGCGCCACATCGGTTGAGAACCTACACAACATCTCTGCCGCAGCTCTTGATAGGAATAATCAGGCCAATTCCAGCGTTTTAAAGCTGAGGTAGTGGCAAAAGTATCATTCTTAATGGTTGTAATTAATTGATCGCCATAAACTAAACTAATCTCGCGATGTTGGTCGAGATAACTAGCCATAATTTCTAGGGCATTGAAACAGCGACGATCATCGGTGTTAGCATTGGTTAGATAACGTCCCCGCGCTTGTTTAATGCCGCGATTCCAAGCTTGATAAAGGGTTTCTCTTGCCTCCGTCCGCTGATAAATAATTCTCGGATATTTTTGTTGAAACTCTAGGACTATTTCCCGTTCATTTTCGGGGGAAGCACTATCGATAACAATAATTTCTAATTCTCCCTTTTGATAAAGGGTTTGTGTAACTAAATCCTCTAGACATCCTCGGATAAATTCGGCTGATTTATAAGTAGAAACAATAGCAGAGACTGTTATTTTTTCCATAGATGGGCTAGATTTTAAACTATAATTCATCGGATTATCTTGAAGGGGTTCCACACCTTGAAAAACCTTGTTAATCAGGGGTATAAGATTTTAAGATTCTATATTCGATCGAGGGAATTGTCAAGCGATTATCATTAGCTTGTCTAGAATAAGTAGAGACAATTGCAGAGACTGTTATTTTCTCCATTGATAGGCTAGATTTTAAGCTGTGATTCATCGGGTTATCTTGAAGGGGTTCCACACCTTGAAAAACCTAGTTAATCAGGGTTGTAAGATTTTAAGACTGGCCAAACGAGAAGCAATCAGTTTCAAGTGATCGCTTCTAGATCGATTGTTAACCACGGGTGTCGTTCGAGGATTTCCTCGGTAACAGAGCGCGCTCTTGACTTCGTGTGGGCCTGTAGGAGCGATTTCGGGTGAACCCGATAGCGGGCGAGGATTTCTGGCACTAAAACCCCTTGAAAATCCTGTTCGACGAATTTACACCAGAGATCGAAATCCTCCCAGCCGTAGAGCCACATATAGGAATAGCCATTCACCGCCTCTAGCGCGGTTCTCCGAATCAGGGCCATATTATCGATATAATTGCCACGGGCAAGAATTTCCGCGCTCCAGTTCTGATTTCCCAAAATTCCCGTTTCCGCCCCGAATTTCTCGATCAGGGGATAAACCATCTCGGCCCCGGTATCTTCTATCACTTCTAAACACCGTTCGAGACATCGGGGGTAGAGGGTATTATCGGCATCGAGAGAGAAAATAAACGGGGTATCCGATGAGGCGATCGCCGTGTTCCGGGGGGCGGAGGGGCCGCCGCTATTGCGATCGTGTCGGACGAGTAGAATCCGCTCGAAGCGCTCGGCGTTTTTCTTCAGCCAGTCGCAGGTGATCTCGGCGGAAGCGTCACTGGAAGCGTCATCGATGATCGCCAGATCGAAGGCTTCTAGGGTCTGTTCGAGGAGCGAATCCAGCGTTTCCCGAATATAGTCCGCATAGTTATAGAGACTAACGCAGACGGTAACGCTCACTGGACGAGATCGTTTTTTTTCAAAAAGTAACGAGTGGGGATGGGTGAAGATCATTTCCGTTCCTTCTCCTGTGCCGTGTCAGTAACGCGCGCCGTTAGGGAGAGAAGCTGCGATGCGATCGCCTCTAGCGGGAAAAGTTCGATGATCGCCCGATGGCCGGCGTTCCGAATCCGTTCGGACTCTTCGCGCCCCGCGGGTGTATTCAGGAGTTCGTCGATTTTCGCTTCCATTTTTTCGGCGGGAATCTCGATATAGTGTTCGTTAGGAATCAAACCGGGGAGAGGGTAACAGGGTTCGGTGATCACGAGGGTTTTCTGCCAGAGACCGTGAAAAACGATCCGGTGCCACTCGAAATAGCTTAGATCGCTTTGGTGAATATTGAGCAGGATTTTACTCCGTTGACTTAAACCGATAACTGCCTCGGTGGTGAGGGCGTTGCCTTTTCCCGCGATCAGGGGACCGTCTAGGGGAGGAATATGGAAAAAAGCGCGGTAGCGATGAAGCCATCGGGCGTTTGTCGCAAAAAAGTCCTGTCGGCGTTGGCTAAGATAACCGATAAATAGCAGCTCGATCGGGCGATCACCCCACGGGGAATCGACGCTCTCGACAGAATGCCAACGCTCCCGCGGGACGCTTCGTAACGCAAGGAGATCGGGTTTTTCCTTCTGCCACGCGAAAGGGGCGTACCCCGGCAGATACCCCAACGGCAGGAAATACGAGGAGAGTCCGAGAGCGCGGGTGAAAACCGCCGTTTGCCAGTTAATATCGAGGACTAGCGCAGCCTGGCGCAAGAAATCGTAACTTTTGGAAAACCACGCAGTTTGGGGCTGTTCCACGTTGACCAAAATCGATCGGGTGATTCGAGATCGGTCGTTCCCGAGTGCGACCCCGTTTCCCAGATAGAAAAATTCGTGAGGTGCGACGATAATTTCCTGCGTGATGTCCGCTGGGAGGGAATCGTTTTCCGAGAGCCGGAGGGTTTTCACCCCGATCGCCGACAGACCGGCTGCGAGGATATCGGCGATCTCCCCCATGAAATAATTACCGATCGAGCTACAGGAAACGGCGATTTTTTCCTTCGTCGGGTCGGGAAAGTCTGGATTTCCCTCCAGTAAAAACCCGATTTCCCCCGATCGGTACCCGTTCAGGAACGGGTGATCGAATCGAGCGGCCGACCACGCGAAACGCCCTTCGGCCGCACCTCCCCGGCAGTAGTCGAAGAGGGGATTAATTTTCTCGCGGGCGACTCCTGGATTACGATCGAGATAGTAACGGCTATCGAAGAGCGGGTGAGGATCGCGTCCTGCGGCGACCCCGTTGACGAGATAATCCGAGAGCGGATCGACGGTTTCCCCCATCTCTTCGGGCAGTTGTTCGCGATAGAAGGCGGTTTTAAATAACGGGTGAGGGTCGAGGCCGAGACGATAGCCCTCGTTCTTGTAGTGGAGTAGGGGATTCGTATCGATCGATATCTGTTTTTTGTAATAGGTGCGATCGAAGAGGGGATGGGGATCGTATTTTCGGAAGGAGGGTTCCTGTAGGTAGTCGATCAGGGGATTCGCGTCAGTGGGATTCTGCCGGCGATAATAAGCGATATCGAAGAGGGGATGGGGATTCCGTCCAGCGATCGCTCCCCAGATCAGGAAATGGGAGAGGGGATCGATATCGCTTCCCGCGAGGTCTGGACTATTGGCGAGGTAATACTCGGTATCGAATAGCGGGTGGGGATTATAGCCTTTTTTCGCCCCGATTGTCCGATAATGAACTGGAGGCGGGAGATCAGAGGTTTTTACCTCCGGATAGCGGGCCGTGTAATAGGCGGTATCGAATAGCGGGTGAGGATCGTAGCCTTTTTTCCAGCCGACGGTGAGATAGTGAATCACGGGATCGAGATTCGAGGTGATCGTCTCGGGATAGCGGGCGGTGTAATAATCGACAGCGAAAAGCGGACTCACCGACGCGCCCTTGAACCGACCGATCAATCGATAGTGGTCGAGGGGAGCGACTCCGTCGATCTCAGGGTGGTGCTGTCGGTAGTAGTTCTCGTCGAATAGACCGCTCTTAGCGAGAATCCTGACAATTTTCCATCCCTCCAAGGGGGTGCCGAGCGCGGCTGGGGTGAGAGCCACCGCTAGATCGAGGCTTTTTCGGAACGCTTTCCGGACGGCACGGCCGCAGCTCTCGACTAAAGAGTCTCGCAGCGGGGGATCGAGGTATTTTCGCTCGATCTCGTTTTGCAGGGATTGTAATCGGGATAGAGATTCGACGGCCGATTTCCGTCGCGCGATCTGTTCTTCCTGAGTCATGGTGTGTCTGTATCGGTTCGGGATAATGTCCGCTTGCTAGGGGTTACATCGGTTTGTTATCGATCCACAATTCTCGTAGCCTCCAGAAGAAGCTCGTCTCCATCCATCGAACGATGTTCTGGGCGCTTTCCCAGCCCTCGCTGGCCTGTTGCAGTTGTATTTTCGCTTCTTCCCACGCTTTGCGGGTTCGATGGTAGCCGTCGCGGTATTTTTTTAGGAGTTCTCTCGAGCGCTCTAGTTCCACCTGTACCCGTCGCCCGTAGACCTGATACTCGATCCAGCGATCGTGAATTTCTCGCTCGCTCGCTTCAAGGTATTTTATCCGCCCGGCTAGGCGAGCGTTTTCTTCCCGCATCGTTTGAAGAGCGAAGGTATCGATGAGGGCGTTTCCCAACCGGGCGAATCGCCCTCGAATGTCCTCGCACGCGGCCAGATCTCGATCGAGGGCGAACAATATCCGCAACGGGTCGGGTAGATCGCGGCCGAAACCGAGAACCCCCAATCCGTAGCTATGGAGGAAGGAAAAACGGGGATAGCGATCGCCGAGTTCTTTCCAGAGTTTCCAAACCCCGAAATCGGATTCGCATACCTCGATATCGTGGAAGAGAACGATCGCCCGATCGGATAGTTTCCCCCGCCACATCTCGAAATCCCCTTTTACGGCTTCGTAGGTATGGAGTCCGTCAATATGGAGCAGGTCGATCGACCCGTCGGGAAAATCCTTCACCGCGTCCTCGAAACGGGAGCGGAGTAATTGCGAAAATCCTCCGTACCGGGTATCGTGATAGCCAGAGAGTTCCGAAAACACCTCTTCGCCGTAAAAACCCGCCTGCTCGTCGCCGCGCCACGTATCGATCGCCCGGCAGGTGGCGGGAATCTCTAAGCGCTGTACCGCCTGACAGAAGGCGAGGTAGGAGTTGCCGCTATGGGTTCCCAACTCGACGATCAAGCGCGGTTTCAGCGCGTCCACAAGCCAGAACGCGAAGGGAATGTGACCGAGCCAAGGATTCGGCTCGCTCAGGCGATCGGGTAGCCAGAAAACTGGCGGACTACTGAAAATAGAGAGGTCGGTCATGATATTAAGACAAAAGCGATCACGACAGGGTATCTCGCGGGTCACAGAAATTATACAACCCACATTCCGCACCCTCAACTGTCACATAAGCTGTCCCCCTCCAGAGACTTGAGTAAAAATACCTAGCTGGTGAAGGTTTTCTCGGTGGCCGCTAGGGGGGTCTTGAGACCCCTAATTAGGGTCTGCTGAAAAAGTT
>NZ_JAPZQM010000466.1:0-1184 GCF_027530565.1 Microcystis sp. LE19-10.1B
CTAATCATTGACCGAGAAAAAGTGCTGTTTTTCCATTTCAGACATAAAAAAGCCCAAAAAACCTGCCTCAACAGGTTAGAAAGATTCATGACTAAAAAAGTAATAGCAATCGCTGAAAAGGAAGTATGAGGAAGTTTAGCCATCACTTTACCTAAGCTAAATCTTCTTTTCCCCTGTCCAAATTTGCCCTCTATACAATTCCGAATCCTCTCATCATCGGTAGCTTGTTTCTTTTGTTCTTTACTAACATTTTTGGCTGGTCTTCCTAATGGGGGCCCACTAATTCTGATTCCCCTTTCTTTACACCAAGCTCGGTTTTCTCTGGTTCGATAAATTTTGTCCACATGAACTGATTCTGGATAGTATCCTGTATAGTCATAATAAGCTTCTATTTGTGCTTTTAAATCTCCCGATTCATTAAAGTTATCCCAACTAATCCGGTCTAAAAATATGTAACCATCTATACAGCTTGCTGAGAATTTGGCCCCAAATTCTCCTGGTTTTCCAGCTTTTCCTCTGACTATCGGACGGATATGGGGTTGAGTTAAGCTGACAATTCTGTCTTCAATACTCTGTTTGTTATTTTGGTACATCCAGAGTTGTTGGCGAGCAACTTCTGTGACTACTAATAACAGTTTATAGTCTCTTTTTTTCAAGCTTTGTAGAGAGGCTCCTTCTGCTAAAAGTTGTTCAATATGGTCGAGATTTCTTTTCAGATATTGCAGTTGTCTTTTCAGAGCTTTTCGTCTTTGTTTGACGGTAGGTTTTCTTGTTTTTGCTACTTCTCAATAACTTTTTCTGGCTAGGAGACGATAGGTTCTCGGTTTTTGAACAAGTTTTCCTTTTAAAGTTTCCTAGAGAATATCAATAATTTTTTCGGTTTGTTTTCTTCCTTGATTTAACAGGTTTAAATCCGTAGGATAACTAATATCTGCGGGCGCACAACTGGCATCTAAAATTAATTTACCTCGATTTTCTGGTTGACTTTGGGTTTCGCTCTCTAACTTTTTTTCGGTGTTTTCTTCTTCTTTTATTTCTCTCGAATTTTTGACCATAAAGCGATTCACTTTATTAATTAGTTCCCGAGGGATTCTTTCTCGAAAGTGAACCAACATTGACGCTTCAAACCGGGGTTCATTGCTGTAGGCTGAAAACCCCAAGAAGTATTGTAAATAAGGATTTTC
>NZ_JAPZQM010000259.1:0-9157 GCF_027530565.1 Microcystis sp. LE19-10.1B
TACATCAATCTCTTAACCAAAATAATCAGACAAAATTAATTTATGAAATTGCTGAAGAATTAGGTTTTTTTCACCGAGGATATCTGGCCTCTGATTATAAAAAACTGTTTGGTTACTTTCCCTCTGAAACCTAAAAAAATAGTAGGTGTAGGAATTAGGATTATTTTTAGATTTATCCGCCTTATTTTACCATTTTTTACGTCCTTCCCCTTGGATGATCAGCTACTCTTGATAATTAAGCTTCTTGCTTAAGTTGCCACCTATGAAAGCTTCCGTGCATAATGTGACGTGGTGAACATTTTTCACCCAAAGACTCAGAGAGCCATCTTTTCTTGATTAGGTAAAAATTTCCCGACTGTCCCCTCAATTCTAGTCTCAACTTTACCATCGCTCTCGGGAATCTTATCTTTAGAATGACTGCCTAGCTAAACGGCTGCCCATTTATTGACTTAAATCTGTAATAAGCTAAACGGCGCTTAACCTGCATGATCCAACAGCTATAACCCTTTTGGAGTCTATATCGGTGATCCGAAGTAAAAGCCGTTTAGCTTATGCCCGCAATTTTTTTATGATTAACCACATGACAAAGTGGCCACTGCTGTGGTATTAATTTAGGATAGGAAGTTTTCGGGAGTCAGTCGTCGGTCGTTCATACCAAATTAGCCTACACTTCATCTTGATAAGAAAGGCTATGTTTTTTGCAGCTTCTTAGGGAAATTATGACCACTAATCCTCTTAACTCGCTCATTTTAGAGCAGATTAGTCATATCTGTGAGCAATACTCGATCGAAAGTCGTATTCTCGAAGATTTTGCCGATTTTGTCATCAAAAACCACCGTAAAAAGTCTCCCAAACCATCGTTAACTAAATCAAAAACTACAGCCACCACCACCACAAGCTCAAAAGTTAAACCTTTAACTCTAACGCAACTTAAACAGGCAGTTTATGCCTATTTTGAGGTTAACAATACCACAGAACTAAAAAAATCGAGTATGTTTCAAATGGCTACTAGAGCCTTTGATAACATCAATTTATCTCAGCGAGAAAGTTGGGAAAAAATTTACAGAGAGTATGTAGGTATTTTACCAGAAGAAGATGGAGAAACTGGTAAGCATTGTATTAATGGTATTAATATATTTAAGTATTTTTATCCCTATCGTGTTTTCGAGCTTGATCCAAAAACTGCCAGCAAGGAAGACATTAAAAATGCCTATTATCGTCTTTCTAAAATCTATCATCCTGATAACCAAGAAACAGGAGACGCAGAAGTTTTTGATTGTTTAACTGTCATGTATAAGTCTATCACCACGGAGATAAAATAATCATGCCTCAGAAAGCAAATACCTTCCTGATCCGGGATACCGAATTAGCTCAATGGTTTTCTATTACTCTTGAAAAACTAGACAAAATTGTTGATATTTTTGATGCTGATCCTAATGATGATTGGGATTTAGTTGAAGGTGTCGATTATCAATTTGTCAACAAAAAAGATAAAGTTAGAGTGTTTTCTTTTGAAGGTGCTTTAAAAATTGCTTCCTATATTGATCAGCATGAAAAGCGAGGAATTTTATACAGATTTAGAGAATTTTTTACTAAGCACGATCAAAAAATTCGTCGCTCTTTGGCACGAAAATTAATTTTTAATGAATTGGCTGACTCTGGCGAAATTAAAGTTTATCAAGGAGTGGCTATGATTCATAAACAGAGTTTGCGGCGAATTTTAAAAACTAATGGAGCCAAGCTAAATCAAACATTCAATAATCTTAAACTCCACGAATCTTCATCTTTGAAAGTTGATGATGAAGAACTTGCTAAGGTAATCAAAAATACTAAAACAGAAGTTCGTCCTTTAAAAATAGGAGTAGATTTTTACGAAGATGAAAAAAGAGAGTTTTGGTTCTCTGAAAGTGGAGTTGTTCGCATTTCTAAATCCATGAGTGAAACTTTGACGAATAAATCGCGCCAAGAAATGTGTAAAATGATTGAAATCGAGTTTCCTCTTGCCTTTAAAGAAATTCAGGAAAATCTAGATGACGATACCAAACAAAAAATCGAGATTGAAAAGGCTAAAAAACGAGCTAAAACTAGAGATAAAAACACTTGTCAGGTGACAGGGCAAAAACCGGATAGAAATAATAAATTTAATCTCGCTGTCCATCATCTTTACTCTGCCCAGAAATATCCCCATCTAGCGACATTAGATCTGAATTTGGTGACTATTAAAGAAGAAATTCACCAAGAATTCCACGGTAACTTAGGGGGATTTCATCAACCTTGTACCATCGAGGATTTTATCGAATTCTTGCACGTTTACTATCCCGAACATCATGGTAATTTAGCCTTAAAACTTCAGAAAACTAAGAAAAAACTGGAAAAATTAGCTAAATAATCATTCAATTTCGGGGGGTGAATAGCTCCAAAGTGATTATCGATTTTTTTAGGGAAAGAACGACCACATCTCATCATGAGCGATAATTAATTTATCGAGAATTTGGGTTAAAACTCCTATCTCACGAGGAACAGCTGCATCTAAATCATTGGCAACTATTGTCAACTCCGCCCATAGTATATATGATAGTTGAACTCTAATTTAGGATCTAGCTGGGTCTAGAGAGGATAATATGGATAAGATCAAGGTAGGATTGTTGTTTGGTGGTCGATCGGGAGAACACGAGGTATCTATCAATTCGGCTCGATCGATCCTGCAAGCTTTTAATTATCCCGAAAATCTTGACAAATACGCCGTTACCCCCTTCTATATCGATAAAAATGGCTGTTGGCATTCGGCAGCAACTGCTAGACAAATTTTAACCTCTGGGCAACCCCTAGCTATTGAGAGTAATATAAAAGTCAATATCTGGCAATTTCCCCCAGAAGTGAGGGAAATGGAGGTTTGGTTTCCAATTCTCCACGGACCGAATGGGGAAGATGGCACTTTACAAGGATTACTCACTCTCATGCGGGTTGCTTTTGTGGGTAGTGGGGTCCTGGGTTCATGCTTGGGAATGGATAAAATTGCCATGAAAACTGCTTTTGCAGCCGCTGGATTACCCCAAGTTAAGTATAAGGCTGTAACCCGCTCGCAAGTGTGGTCAAATCCCTGTGTTTTTCCGCAATTGTGCGCTCAAATTGCCGAGGAAATAGGTTATCCTTGTTTTATTAAACCGGCTAATTTAGGTTCTTCGGTGGGTATTAGTAAAGCACGCAACCGGCAAGAATTAGAGGCTGCTTTAGATAGTGCCGCTAGTTATGATCGACGGATTATTGTTGAAGCAGGAGTAACCGCAAGGGAGATCGAATGTGCGGTTTTAGGTAATGATAATCCCCAAGCTTCTTTGGTGGGAGAAATTACTTTTGATAGTGATTTTTATGACTACGAAACTAAATATACTGACGGGCGATCAAGTATGGTGATTCCCGCTAATATTCCTGATAAAATTGCTAATCAAGTGCGAGAAATGGCTGTAGAAGCATTTAAAGCTGTGGATGCTGCGGGATTGTCGCGGGTGGATTTTTTCTATGTGGAAAAGACTGGGGAAGTGTTGATCAATGAAATTAATACTCTGCCGGGGTTTACTAATTTTAGTATGTATCCCCAACTCTGGAAAGCCACCGGTTTAGAGTTTGATAAATTGGTCGATAAGTTAGTACAATTAGCCTTAGAAAGACAGGAAAAATAAGGTTAAATTACCAACATTTCTAGGATAGGAATTACCTATCCTAGAGATATTTATCAATTAGATAGTTTCAGGATCAATGCCCAATTCTCGTAATTTTTGGGCTAATCTTTCCCTTTCCAAGATAGCTTGTTCTTTTTCTAAAAGAGCCTGTTCTTTTGCCTTTCGTTCCTGTTCCTTTTCTAAAAAAATCTGTTCCTTTGCTTGTCTTTGCTCTAATTCAGCTTCTTGGGGAGTGGGAACCAATTGACCATCGGTGGTAAAATAACGCAGTTTACGGTCAAATATGCCTAAATAGAGTTCTAATTGTTCACTCCATAAATAGCCGTTTTCATTAGCAGCAATAGCCTGATATTGTCCCGCAATTAATCTAAATCCTTGCAGTTCTAAACTTTCAGGATCAAACCAAAAATAATTAGGAGTGCGAAAGGTATTTTGATAGAGAATTTTCTTTTTAGTGCGGTCAATATTGGCCGTAGAATCGGAAAGAATCTCCACGATCACATTGGGATATTTACCCCCTTCTCCCCAGACTACCCAACTTTTACGCGGATGTTTTTCCGTATCTAAGACGACAAAAAAATCAGGACCACAAAAATCACGTTTTTTCAGTTGTTCTTCGTTATAGTAGATAGTCAGATTACCGGAAGCGTAGTAATCGTTTTTCTCTTGCCATAATAATTCTAGACAACTGAGAAGAATTATGATCTGTTGCAGATGTAAATCACTTTCCAAAGGTGGTTCATCACTCCATAAATCGGTGGGGGGACAGGTAACTTCCGGTAAAATGTCGAGAGTTGTCATGGGTTTTCCCCGTTATACTAGCTTGGTTTAATTATAACTGTTAAGCTGTTAAATATTTAAATTGCTTGTTGAGATGAGGCAAGAGGCAACAGTATGGTCATAGAAAACTAATTTTTGGCTGAATCACGAGTAAAACTGTAGATAATTTGGGTAGCTAATTGTGGTAATTGTGAGAAATCTTCATCGGACATTTTTTGACGATCGAGTTTCATTTGTAATCCCGTCATCGAATCGTCTCCGTCGGAAATTAAAAATTCTAAGCGTTCAATTTCCGACCAATCTTTAATGTCATTTAATATCTTGTCAATAACCAGAAGATAAGGATGGGAAGGATTTTTATACCAATTACTGCTAACACCCTGACGAATATCTAAACCTAAATGTACGATCAAAGGGGCGCGATCAAAAAGGGCATTGGCTACCGGTCGGGTTTCTTCTTGGAGAGATAATTGATTAGCGCGACTTAACTGCCGTAATTTCTCTAATTGATGATATCTTTGCGAAATTGACGGCGGATTTTCCCCCCAACTGAGAGCGATGGTAACTAGATAGGTTTGTAGGAATAGATGTCCTAACTTTTCCGCTTTTGTGGCTAGATAATTGGAATTATAATCATTAGCCTCGATCAGCAAAGGTACTCGCTCGACTATTTCCAAACCATAGCCTTTTAATCCGGCAATTTTACGGGGATTATTGGTAATTAAACGAATATTTCTCACCCCCAAATCGTTGAGCATTTGCGCTCCCATGCCGTAATCGCGCAAATCGGCGGGAAATCCTAACCTTTCGTTGGCTTCCACCGTATCTAGTCCTATATCCTGTAAAGAATAGGCTTTTAGCTTATTAATTAAGCCAATTCCCCGTCCTTCCTGTCGCAGGTAAACCACCACCCCCAAACCGTTTTTTTCGATCATTTTTAGGGCAGTTTGTAACTGTTGGCGACAATCGCAACGCAAGGATCCCAAAGCATCCCCGGTCAGACATTCCGAGTGCATTCGTACCATTACAGGTTGATCACCAAAGAGAGCGGGATCGCCTTTCACAATAGCGATGTGTTCGGTTTGATCTAATAAATTTCGGTAGGCATAAAGCTGAAAAGTGCCGAATTGACTAGGAAAATCACACACCGTTTCCCGATGGACAAAGCGATCGTGTTTTAAGCGATAACTGATCAGATCGGCAATGCTAATTAACCTGAGATTATGTTGACGAGCGTATTCAAATAGTTGCGGTAAACGGGCCATGGAACCATCGGGATTTTGGATCTCACAGATAACTCCCGCCGGATACAACCCGGCTAATCGAGCTAGATCCACGGCTGCCTCCGTATGACCAGCGCGTTTTAAGACTCCACCGGCTTTAGCACGAATCGGGAAGACATGACCGGGACGGGTGAGATCGTCGGGACGAGTGACTGGATTAATGGCAACTTGCACGGTTTTCGCCCGATCTTCTGCCGAAATACCAGTTTTAACCCCTAAGTGGGGAGCAGCATCGATGCTAACGGTAAAAGCGGTTTGATTGCTATCGGTGTTTTTTGTCACCATCAAGGGTAATTCGAGAGCATCAAGACGCTCTCCCGTCATTGCCAGACAGATTAAACCGCGAGCTTGCACTGCCATGAAGTTAATCAGATCGGGGGTGGCAAATTGGGCCGCACAGATTAGATCTCCTTCATTTTCGCGATTCTCATCATCAACTACGACAATGGCACGTCCGGCTTTGATTTCCGCTAAGGCAGTATCGATAGAGTCAAAAGCGATCGAAGTGACAGTCACAGGCATTAAAACGAGGGAATTATTTTCATTCTACAGGTTTGCTCGATCTGCTGAGGGTCAATTTCTGCCAGTTCCCTAGAAAGAAGTCTCCCGGTGAACCTGACGGCTGCCCGGGAGACTTTTAGTTATCTTAAGCTAGAAAATTAATTCAAACTAGCGGGGGTGATGCTGGCAACTTTGCCACCGAGACGGTTGATCTGTTGCAGGGTGTTATTTAACTGTTCAAAGGGGACGATAACCGCTTTGCTACTGCGACGGACACGGGGATAACCCGGTTTGCTGATGGCGGCAATTTCCACGCGATAGAGCTTACCCACATCACCATAGGCCACACTACCACCCAGAGCTTTACTGGGGGTGTTGCGTTGAGCAGAGGGACGATAGGCCCAACCATCGCTGCCACCGGAGGGACCGACTACTGCCGAAGCGCCGTTTTGAGCTAATTCCACCGCTAAACGGGAGGTTTTGCCGGCAATCTGAGAGCGATCGCTGTTGGCATAACCGCGATAGAGTTGGAACATCCGGGTAAATCCCACGGTTTTTTGACCGGGTTGGCTGGCGAAACCGCGATAGTAGGGAACGATGCTATCGCCGAAGTTTTCGGTATATTCGGCGGAATCGATGTAGGAGTCGATATCGGCCTCGAATCCTTTGTTTTCATAGAGATCGAGGTGATAGACCACTTCCGACTCATCGTAGGGAGCGCGACCTAAAAGATGTTTGATATTAAGTTCGATGACGCGGGTTTGGAAGTTACCGTAGAAGAATTTGTTCTTATACAGTTCCGATTTGGCCACGGCGCGGACGAATTCCCGCACGGTGATCGAACCGTTGCAGAGTAAGGATTCGGCACTGGTAAGGCGCTCGGAACGCATGATATAGTCATTGCCTAGCACCTGACGATAGACAGCGCGAATAACCGCCTGTGCGTCATCACGAGACCAATCGGGACGTAATTCCACGGGAGCAACCTCGCTAAAAGCGGTTGTCCCTAAACGGGAAGCTGAGGTAGTAATTGCCACTAAAGTTCTCCTACAAAAAAATGATCGTTTTCTGACCCCTCAAAACTAGGGGAGGATCAGTTCGATTACTTGGCCGCCTTGACGATGGATATAACAAGGTCTGGAAGAACAGGTGATTGCTAACCCTTTTGCTAACAACCTCCTGTCTTTCCAGACCAGCAGTTTTTTCGATTGGACTAGCTGAGAGCGTTGATAGCGTAGTCGATATAGGAGTTGGCTTCTACCGCAGGGTCGCCACTTAAACCATGGTTGGCTTTGATATATTTGAGAGCTTCGATGTACCAGCTAGGAGACAGGTCGAAGGTGCGGTTGATTTCGTCGATACCAGCGATGAGGTACTCGTCCATCGGACCGGTTCCACCAGCAACTAAGCAGTAGGTCACCATGCGGAGGTAGTAACCGATGTCACGAGCGCATTTTTCTTTACCGCGTTGATCCGCCGCAAAGTTAGCCCCTTGCATTTGGGTGGTGTAGGGGTACTTGTTGTACACGGCTTGAGCAGCACCAGAGATCAAAGAACTGGCTCTTTCGGTCAACACTTTAGCGGCGCTGAGGCCAGCAGAAGCTTGACGAAAACGACCGAAAGCAGTTTGGATTTCGGTGCTGCTTAAGAAACGACCTTGAGAATCAGCGGCTGCTACGGCTTCGGTAAGGGGGGTTTTCATTGTTTGGTATCTCCCAATAATCTTGCAATAAGTTTCCTACGGTTTAATTGAGACTAGCCCCAGGGACTAGGCGACAGCAGCGGCGGCGCGGTCGAAGTAGCTGGCAATTTCAGACATTAAAGCACTGCAATCGCCGGGGGTGATACCGTTGCGATCGTTAGCAATGGATAAAGCCGCTTCTTTCATTTTGCTTACGCCAGCAGCTACGGAAGCTCCTGGTACTCCTAAAGCTACATAGGTTTCGCGCAGACCATTTAAGCAACGATCATCGAGAACACTGCCGTCGCCAGAGAAGGTAGCGTAGGTAACATAGCGCAAGATGATTTCCATGTCGCGTAAGCAAGCGGCCATACGACGGCTGGTGTAGGCATTACCACCGGGGGTGATCAGTTGGGGCTGTTCAGCGAACAGGCTACGAGCGGCGTTGGCAACGATGGTGGAAGCGTTACTGGTGATCCGGTTAACAGAGTCCATCCGTTTGTTGCTGTCGGCAACCATGGCGCTCAGAGCGTCTAGTTGGGAAGAGCTTAAATATTCGCCGCGAGCATCAGCTTGGGATACTACCCGGGTGAATGCGTCAAACATTGTGACAATCTCCTAAATTTAAATGGGATTTGCTTGCAATTAAAATTTTCCCTCTTAAGGGATTTCACGGTGAGTCTGGACGAGCCTTGACCGTGATTGTTGCGATTTACTTTAAGAAACCTGAAAAAACTTCACGGCTCTCTCATAAATCACCTAAGGAGGTTAAACAAGTATCCAGCTTAACTTTTGTCTGTTATCTTGGCCCCTCAAGTTAAATTTATACACTGCTGTCGAAACTTTGTTTGTTACATATTATTAAGTTTTTTGCTGTCTTTTTGTAACAGTCACTTAACAATAACTCGATCGAGTTGGTCATCAATTCCTGACCATGGCTCAAAGCCTCTCACCGTCGGGAAATCAGAGACAGCAAGGCTTTAAGGGTATAAAGGGCAGCAAGATAAAAATTTTAAGTTTTTTTTAATATTTCCCCGCTTTCCCTTCCCCTATTGCCCAAGGATTGCCCTTTCCAGCCCTCCAATTACGATGAAGTTTTGTAAAGAAGGGAGTGGGGGTGTGGGGAGTGGGGAGTGGGGTGTAGGGTGTGGGGAGTGGGGTGTCGGTGGTGGGGGGTGGGGAGTGGGGGGTCGGGTGTCGGGTGGGGGGAGGTGGTAGGGGGGTGTGGGGGG
>NZ_JAPZQM010000092.1:0-1489 GCF_027530565.1 Microcystis sp. LE19-10.1B
CTGTAGTTTAGACTAAATGAGAAACCTAAAAAGAAAAAAGAGGAAGAATCAAGCAAAATAGAGAGAAAATAAAAGATGTTAAAGAATTTATCCTCTCTCTATGACCAAATATAACAGATATACCAGATTTCGCCAAGATACCTACCAACTGTTAGGTAATGCCAAAGATGCCACCTTTGACTTAATGGATAGCATCATGACCACCAGAAATGCCTATTGCTTGGGAGACTTGTCACTGTCCCCTTTCTTCAGAAGGAAATGGCATAGTACATACGAAGCTCTTGAAGATTGTCGTCCCAACCGAAACCAGTTAATGAAAAGGTATGTTCAGGAAATACCAGAACTGGAGTATGTTTTGTTAGCAATAGATCATACAGCATGGGAATTGAAGGATGCTAAAACGATGAAAGATAGAGGCTATCAACATAGCGCGGCATCAAAAAATGGAACAGTATTAGGACAAGGCTATAGCACCATTGTCTGGCTACCCGAAGGGGAAAGAAGTTGGGCATTACCCTTAAGACATGAAAGAATCACATCCTTTGAAACACCGATATCTAAAGCCAAATGGCAACTCCAAGAAGTCTGCAAAACAATTCAACAAAAAGTTTTGGTAGTATTAGATTGTGAATACGGCAATAGTTCATGGGTAAATCAAACAGCAGATATCCAAGCAAGTAAACTGATGAGAATCCGCTCTAATTGTTGTCTATATGGCGAACCAGAAGCTTATGGGGGTAAGGGAAGACCGAAAAAACATGGCAGACAATTTAAAATCAATGACGAATCCACATGGTGGCCAACCGACGCAACAGTGGAAATCAATGACCCGAAACTCGGATTAATCCGAGTGAGTCAATGGCAACAGTTACATTTTAAAACAGCTTCTCAGCAGAAATTAAGTCTAATTAAAGTGGAAAGGTTGAATCCTAAAAAAACGGGAGAGGCACATCGCCCCTTATGGTTAATTTGGGTAGGAGAGGCATTTTTATCCTTAGAAAAAGTTTGGTCACAATATGCACGTCGTTTTGGAGTTGACCATTGGTATCGCTTTGCCAAGCAAAGATTACATTGGACTTTACCTTCTTTAAGTACACCTGTTCAATGTGAGAGATGGAGTGATTTAATGCCGTTGATGACTTGGCAATTATGGTTAGCCAAAGATTTGGTAGCAGATTATCGTCTTCCTTGGCAAAAACCGCAAACCCTATTAACTCCTGAAAGGGTAGCACAGTCTCTGTTTTCCCTTTTGATAGAGATTGGTTCGCCCGCTCAACCACCTAAAACTAGAGGAAAGTCTCCCGGCTGGGAAAAAGGGAAGACTCGCAGTAAAAGAAAGACCTATCCTACTGTGAAAAAACGACATTCAACCCCTAAAAAATCGGCAACAAAAGCATCCTAACTCTACTTTTTGCTTCAAGATTTTTGATTTCAGCTATTTTCATAAGGCTGGATTATTTTTAGGCAAATTTTTTAGTCTAAACTACAG
>NZ_JAPZQM010000082.1:0-2520 GCF_027530565.1 Microcystis sp. LE19-10.1B
ATAGTTGTGAGAATTGACCAATTGCTGGCCGCTTGAAAATCACTTATCTCGCTTTTATCTTCCTCAAAAATTACATCTTTTACCCAATGTAACTGATTTTCTATTTTCCAATGTCCTCGAATAATTTTAGCAAATACTTGAGCGGATTCAGTTAGGCTACTGATATAGTAAGCTGTTTCTTCATAAGTTTTATCCCCGCGAATACCCCTTCTTTCTACTTTAATAATTCGGCGCAGATTTTCAAACCCTTGTCTTTCATTGTTCCTCACTTTAAAAACTTCTATTTTTCTTGATATTTTTCGTCCATGACTATTATCTTGTTCAAGAAAGCAACTTTCTGGCTTTGAGGAATTACTCAGGTCTTGTATTCGCTTATAAAGATTTTTCTGATTTCCTTTAACGGTGATAACATAGTCATTTTTACTCTTGGCTATTAAGCTGATTGTTTTCTTCTGACAGTGTAAAGCATCGCCAGTAAAAACTTTATTTTGAAGAGTGCAATCTTCAATTATAGCTTGACCTTCGTCGATTTCAGACCCTTTTTTGTTTTCAATTCTTTTTAAGTGTAATACCCAGCCACTTTCTTGACTAAACAATGAGACAAACATAATAAAATTTTGTTGTTCATTGTTAGGATTCTTTAGAGTGTTTTTGAGACTTTTTCCATCTATGCCTAGCCAATTTATGTCATCTCTTTGTCCATATTCTTCTAATGCCCATTCATTAAACATTTTTAACAAACTCTGCCAGTCAACTCCCATCATTACCCTTCTAATTGTTGAATAGGACGGGACTCTTTCTGGAATTATGTTAAATTCTTGACTGAGCCTGTGCCGATTATTTTGGTTCTTCTTTACCTGGTATGGTTCGATAGGGGGGCATAAATCGACTAAATCCTTATCTGGCAAGAGACTTAATTGATTAGTTCGCTCTAGATCAAAAATAATTGACAAAAATCGCCAAATGCTTTTCTATATAAGGGTTCCATCCCTTATAACCCCCGTCCATTGCATAACAAAAACCGAAGAACCATTATTTTTAGCAAACTCTCCTAGCTCTCTCTAACCTGAGTATCCTAGCATTGTTCCCAGTATTATTACTACTAATACTATCCATAAATGGTGTCTTTTTCCTTTATCTTTCCGAAAGTCCTTGACTTGTTTCAGTTTTTCTATTAAGCTCAACATATATTTTAAAAGTTGGCGGTCACTTCTCATTTTACAAAGACAGTGATCGCTTTTACTTTTGATATTCTGATGGGAGAATGAAACAGCCCTAGGGGTTTGGGGGGGGAGAGATTCCCTCTAGTGAATGTTGGATACGTCCTGCCAGGTTAAGGAAACTCGATGAACCAAGAATCCCGAAGCGCTTAGTGCGACGGGAGTGTCAATCAGTCACCATTGTGCCAAAGCTCCAGTAAGGGCTGAATAATCTTTGCTGTCAAAGCGCATCAACCTGACGCAAGAAAAATTGATTTTTGTAAATAATAATTTCAACTCGCTCGCTACTAGCATAGGATAGAAACGTCGAATTTTCAGGAGGAGTGACGATGAAAGACAGTTCTATATTCCGACGTTTCCCGCAGCTATTCGCGGGTTTGTCGGTGCTATCGATCGCCCTCGTTGTGAGTTCCTGGATAGCGGCGCGCTCGATCTTGGCGGTGAAACGGGCCAGCGATGTTTTTGTCGTGACTGGTTCGGCAAAAAAGGCGATTACATCCGATTATCTTCTCTGGCGTTTATCGGTTTCCAGTCAACAACCCACCGCCCGCGAAGCCTACCGCGATCTGATCCGGCAAACCGAGCGGATACGAGCTTATCTCAAAGAAAAACAAGTTCCCGACGACGCAATCACCACCAACGCGATCGAGACGATGGCGATTCCCGAAGTAACAGCTAACGGCCAGGAAACTGGGCAAATTCTCGCCTATCGCCTCACCCAACGCTTCGAGATTCGAGCGGGGGATGTGGCCCGTTACACGGAACTTTCTAGGCAGGTAACGGAATTGATCGAGGAGGGAATTAACCTCGTCTCTGAACCCCCCCAATACCTTTACACCCAACTGGATAAGCTGCGGGTGGAAATGGTGGCGGCAGCGACCAAGGATGCGAGAGCGAGGGCTGAGGCGATCGCCAGTAGTACCGGCAGTCGGGTGGGAAGGGTGCGCGATGCGAAAACGGGAGTTTTTCAGATCACCTCGCGCAATTCCACCGACGTGAGCGATTCGGGAATTTACGACACCTCCTCGATCGACAAAGATATTACCGCGGTCGTTTCGGTGACGTTCGGGATCGAGTGAATTACAAGACAATCCTTAGTGCTGTCCAGACAGGGGAGCCTCTGTGCTAGAGCTAGACTTGACGTTGACATCCTCGCCGGCGTAAAACGGACGGCGATTCCCAAACCTCACGATTTGAGTTTCTGCTTCTTTCCCGAAGGATTTTTCGCACCTGCCTTAACAGATTTACTCTGTTCTGGTCTTATGGTCGCTCTACAGACTGACACCGCAAGCCCTGCGGC
>NZ_JAPZQM010000071.1:0-6661 GCF_027530565.1 Microcystis sp. LE19-10.1B
ACCAATAAAGCTGAGAGGGAATCCGAACTAGGGAAGTATTCGGAGGTCTGTGCCAGATTGTGTCTCGATGCGGTAGTCTCTACTTGCGTCGCCTAAATTGGTTTAGGCAAGCCCCGTCCCTTTTAGGGCGGGGTTAGTGACTAGTCTGTTTAAAAGTTCTCGCTGGGGATTCCCAGAAGGATTTTGCCGAGAGGCACTCTGACAAACTGCAATTTCTAATTAACTCTCGCTCAACCTCCCGCTAAACCCTATGTCAAATCGTTCTGCTTGTCAACCCCCTTCGAGAATCGACTCTAGAAATATTACCTCAATATGGCATCGGTAAACTTATCCCTGTCAAAGAATAGATCTCCTGCAAAAATCAAAAATCTGCCGTTAGGCGAGGAGACGGTCGATAGGAGACGGTCGTCAGGAGGAGAAAAAAGACAATAGAAAACTATAATATCCATAAAACCTAATATTATGTCAAATTTATCCATTTTTTTAGATATTTTAACCCGATAGTGCCTCGATAACTTACTTTTGCAGCAGGTCTAATAAAATTTTCCCAAGCTCTCAGACGAGGTTTTCCCCCCGTATCTCTTACCTAAGACAGAGGCTGTCAAAGAATAAAATTTTCCCAAGCTCTCAGATGAGTCCTGAATGGTTAGCCTATAGTAAAGACAGCCCCCTGAGTTGATAACAAAACCCATGCAGAAATTGGTGGAAGTTTTAGCTGATAAACAAGCTCTGATCGCAAAATCTCTGGCACTGGTTCTGGAAAAAATCACAACCAGCCTCGAACAACAGGACTATTTTACCATCGCTCTGTCCGGCGGTAGTACCCCGAAACCTCTCTACGAAGCTTTATCCTCTCAACCCCTCGACTGGTCAAAAATTCACGTTTTCTGGGGAGATGAACGCTACGTTAGTCCCGATCATCCTGACAGTAATCAACGCATGGCCCGGTTAGCATGGCTCGATCGCATACCGATCCCGGCCGCTAATATTCATCCTATGCCCACGGATGACCCCGATCCCCAGCTGGCCGCCCAAAAATACGATGATCATCTCCGCCAATGGTTTGGGGTCAATTCTCCCGATTTTCCCGTTTTTGACCTGATTTTATTGGGAATGGGCGATGATGGTCACACCGCCTCTCTCTTTCCCCACACGGCAGCTTTAACGGTGAGCGATCGCTGTATCACCGTCGGCGAGAAAGACGGCAATCCCCGCTTAACTTTTACTGTTCCCCTGATCAATCAGGCCCGTTGTGTGATCTTTATCGCTGCCGGCGAAAGTAAACGCCCCGCTCTACATGAGATTTTCTCTGCTTATGGTGACTCTTTCTCCTATCCTTCTCGTCTCATCCACCCCCCGGCCGGGGAATTATATTGGTTGCTCGATGCGGCCGCTGGTTCCTCTTTTGTCTAGAGAATAGGGGAATAGGGGAATGGGGGAATGGGGGAATGGGGGAATGGGGGAATTTCAACTAAAACCCCAACACCCCAAAACCCTAACACCCCCCGCAACGCGCACGCAGTGACCACCCCAACACCCTAAAACCCCAACACCCCAACACCCTAAAACCCCAACACCCCAACACCCTAAAACCTAACCCCTAATCTGCTTTTTTACTTTTTACTTTTTACTTTTTACTTAAAAATGATCGTTTGTCCCAATTGCGAACATACTAACCCCGATGAGGCCAGTCAATGCGAGGCCTGTTACACTCCCTTGCCGCGGATGTCTTCCTGTCCTAATTGTGGGGCAACCATCCAAACTGATGCCACCTTTTGCGGTCAGTGTGGCTACAATTTACAGCCTAATTCCGTTCCCATGGTGGCAGCCGAGGCCGAATCGGAATCGGAACCTGAACCCGTCCCACCAGTCCCTACACCCACCGTCGCCTCGATCGCACCTCCTCCTGTTGCCCCTCCACCGGTTCGGGCTGCCACCCGCTTACAGACGGAAATAGCTAGTTTGCAGCACCTGCAAACCGATAGCAAAATTGAATTACCCCTACATCTATCGGTAATTCATATCGGCAAACCTAACGATCGCATTCCCCCCGATATCGATGTTTCCGGTTTTCCCGATTCTGATATCGTCTCCCGGGTTCATGGCGATATCCGTGTCGAAGCGGGCATCTATTACCTCGAAGACAGCGGCAGCGCTAACGGAACCTACGTTAATCACACTCCCCTACCCCCCGGCAATCGTCATCGTCTTCGGGCAGGCGATCGCATTTCCCTCGGTAAAGGGGACAAAATGACTTTTATTTTCCAAATGTCCTAAAAGGGGACAGGTGTTAGGTGTTAGGGGTTAGGGTTTTAGGGTTTTAGGGTTTTAGGGTTTTAGTTGAATTCCCCCACTTCCCCATTCCCCTATTCCCCCATTCCCCCACTTCCCCATTCCCCTATTCCCCCATTTCCCCACTTCCCCACTTCCCCACTTCCCCACTTCCCCATTTCCCCACTGAAAATTATGCGTACAAATTGGCGAATCGGCTCTTTATTGGGCATTCCTCTCTATATTGATTCCTCGTGGTTTTTGATTCTGGCTTTTGTCACCTTGATCAATGCCACTGATGCAGAAATTCAGTCTCTGGCGGCCCAGAGTTCTGTTTTAGCGTGGTTACTTGGTTTAATCATGGCTTTATTGCTGTTTATCTCGGTTTTACTCCACGAATTAGGTCATAGTTTAATGGCTCGTTGCCAAGGCATCGAGGTCAATTCCATTACCCTGTTTCTCTTTGGAGGTATGGCCTCGATCGATCGAGAATCTCGGACTCCTCCAGAGGCCCTGCAAGTAGCGATCGCTGGACCCCTCGTCAGTTTTCTCCTGTTTTGTCTCCTATCCCTAGCCAGTCACTTACCCTATTTAAACGCCAATTTAACCTATATATGCGGGCATTTAGCGATAATTAACCTGTTTTTGGCTCTATTTAATCTTATCCCCGGTTTACCCCTCGATGGGGGTCAAATTTTCAAAGCAATGGTCTGGCAAGCGACTGGCGATCGCTGGAAAGGATTACATTGGGCTGCGATCAGTGGTCAATTCATCGGTTGGTTGGGGATTATTTTGGGGATTTTCTTGGTTCTCTTGACGGCAGATGTGGGGGGTGCTTGGTTAGGATTAATGGGCTGGTTTATCCTCAGAAATGCCCGCGCCTACGATAATTTGACTAATTTACAGGAAAGTCTCCTCAATTTCACAGCGGGAGAGGTGATGAGCAGAGATTTGCGGGTTTTAAACGCCCATCAAACCCTACAGGAATTCGCCCAAGAATACGTTTTAGACCGAGCGGCTGCCAATACTGCTTATTTTGCCGCTTCCGAGGGGCGTTATCGGGGATTAATTCGGGTGGAAGATTTACAGGCGATCGAGCGGAGTTTCTGGTCAGAAAAACAACTGCTTGATATTGCCCATCCCCTCGCGGAAATTCCCACTGTTGAGGAAAAAACCCCCTTAGTGACGGTGGTGCAGAAATTGGAAACCATCCCGGACCGAATGATCACGGTGTTAACACCAGCCTCCGCCGTAGCGGGAGTGATCGATCGCAGCGATATCCTCAAGGCAATTGCGATTAAATACCAAATTCCCCTAGAGGAAACGGATATTGAACGCGCTCGCGAGGGAGTTTACCCCAGTTATTTGCCCTTAAATGTTATTGCTGCCGCTCTCGACAAGAGTGAACCGCCAAAAATCGGCGAACCGTCCTTAATGTCCTGACGTAGAGAGGATGGAAGATAATAATCTTGAATCTGGCTAATCCGAAAATTTCCTCGCTGGTTAACCTGCCACAATTTCCCCGTTTCCACATCTAAACAACTTAACCAGCCTTGGCCGTAGGCCCAAGTATCGATACAAATGGCATGGCCGAGATTAATCGGTTTCCCGCTTTTTTGGCTGGTATGGCCGCAAATCATGGTTTTTCCCGAACTATGGGCGGCGGGATATTGAAATTTCTCCCAAAAGAGTTTGTATTCTGGTTGTCTGGCTAGGGGTAGATGGGGATCGAGACTAGCGTGAACAAATAAATGATTGGCAGTTTCGTAGCTATTTATACAGACTTTTCCTAAAAAATCCCAGTGGGATTCGGGAATTTTAATCAGGTGGCCTTCGCTATAGGATTTGAGGGTGGCTTTACCGCCTTTTTCTAACCAGAGACGCTGTTTGAGGGGGTTATTACGGGCTTGCAGCATGATAATCTCGTGATTACCTTTGAGGGGAATCAAATTTCCCTGTTTATGTAGGGAAATCAGGCGATCGATCACCCCTTTCGAGTCTCTGCCCTTATTAACGTAATCACCGAGGGTGATTAAAGTATCTTGCGGTTTGGGGTTGACGATCTCTAGCAAGTGATCTAGAGCTTTCGAGCAACCATGAATATCGCCGATCGCTAAGGTTCGCATGAGGATTTAGTAGGGGATTAGGGCATAGGTAGGGTTTGCGGCAAAAAGTTTTTCGTGGGGGCAGGGTGTGGGGTGTGGGGTGTAGGGTGTAGGGTTTTACCGATTTTGAGGTGGTCAGTTACCTAATTTTCAGGGAAAAAGTCCAGGAATTTTACCCCCGATCCCTCCAATGGTCGGCACTTTTTGAGGAAAAAAAGTCTAAAAGCCTTATCCAACAAGGTTTTTAGATTTATTCAGCAAGCCCTAGATAAACTTTGGACAACCTTCTGGAATAACGGCATTAGTAACCCGCTTTCGGTAATCGAGCAGATTTCCTATTTACTCTTCATCAAGCGCCTAGATGACCTAGAACTAGCTAAGGAGCGTAAAGCCCAACGATTAGGCGAAAAACTCGAAAATACCACCTTTACCGCCAGCCAACAGCATATCCGTTGGTCGCACTTCAAAAATATCGATGATGCGGAGACAATGCTCCAGATTGTCCGGGATGAAGCGTTTCCCTTTATCAAAGATCTGGGGCAATTCTGCAAGGGTAGCACCTACGCTAAACACATGAAGAATGCGGTGTTTCTCATCGCGTCTCCGGCGCTGCTGGCGACGGTAATCGAGCAAATTGAAAAAATCCCGATGGGGGATCGGGACACCAAGGGCGACCTTTACCTAAAATGTCGGATGAATGCCCCCGCTACATTTTTCGAGAAGATACTCAGCTTTGCGGGGGATGAAATCAGACCAGAATATCAACCGCGGAGCATCGGTTTAATTCCACCATCTGTGGGTAAACTGTGTTATACCTAACTTAGCCAAGGGTCGAGGATTGTTAGATGCTAGTCGTAGAAGCAAAGCTAAAAAACGGAACACCAGAGCAATATCACCGGCTCGATGAAGCTATCATAACTTCTCAGTTTGTGCGTAATTCTTGTGTTCGTTATTGGGGGTCAAATCAAGGGACAACCCGCAATGATCTCCAAAAACTTTGTGCGGTACTAGCTAATAATAAAGAAACACCTTATGTTAATAAATTAAACTCACAAGCTCGTCAATCGGCTGCTGATAGAGCCTGGCAATCAATTAATAGGTTTTATCAGAATTGTCATGCTAAGATACCAGGGGAAAAGTGGTTTCCTCGGTTCAAAAAGCATAACCGTTCCTTTGAGTATAAATTAACAGGCTACCAACTATCTGATGATCGACGTAAAATCAGATTTACTGATGGTTTTCAAGCAGGAGAATTTGATTTATGGTGTAGTCAAAAGACATTATTTTATTATTCAGAGCAACAGATTAAACGGGTAAGAGTTGTTAGACGTGCTGACGGTAAACCAACGGGACAAATAACAGGAATTGACTTAGGGTTAAAGGAATTTTATACCGATGCTCAAGGCAATAATGTAGAGAATCCACGTTATTTAAGAAAGTCAGAAAAACGACTGAAAAAAGGACAACGACGATTATACAAAAAGTTTCCTCAAGGAAACAAACAGTCTAAAAACTATCACAAGCAACGGATAAAAGTAGCTAGGCTTCATCTTAAAGTATCAAGACAACGTAAAGACAAAGCAATTAAAGACGCTTTGGCGTTAGTCCAGTCTAATGATCTGGTAGTTTATGAGGCTCTAAAGGTAAGAAACTTAGTCAAAAACCATAAGCTTGCCAAATCGATTTCTGATGCTTCTTGGTATCAATTCACTGAATGATTGAATTATTTTGCCAAGATTTATCGGATTGTTTGTGTTGCTGTTCCTACCCATTTTACTAGCCAAGATTGTTCAGTTTGTGGGACGATAGTGCAAAAAACATTAAGCAATAGAACTCATCAATGCCCTAACTGTAAAACAGTCTTAGATAGGGATCATAATGCATCAATCAACATTCTTAAAAAAGGGTTGAAATATTTTGTAAATCATCTCAACGGTACTGTTGGGCAAACAGCAACCACCCCAACCACTAGGGCTGATTCATTCTCCGAATCTAATTCTTTTTTTGCTACCTTTAATCGCTTATGAGGTAAGCAAAAGACCTCGGCCTAATATTATCTCAAGACCAAAAGTTTTTCTAGTTAAGGAATCTACCCGAATAAAAATTATTTTAATTGCCTCATATTTTTTCAGTGAAATTGAATTGGTTCTTCGGTTTATGTTATGCAATGGAGGGGGTTTATAAGGGATGAAACCCTTATATAGAAAGACATTTGGCGATTTTTGTCAATTGTTTTCGATCTAGAACGAGCTAATCAATTAAGTCTCTTGCCAGATAAGGATTTA
>NZ_JAPZQM010000463.1:0-8610 GCF_027530565.1 Microcystis sp. LE19-10.1B
ATCCTTATCTGGCAAGAGACTTAATTGATTAGTTCGCTCTAGATCAAAAATAATTGACAAAAATCGCCAAATGCCTTTCTATATAAGGGTTCCATCCCTTATAACCCCCGTCCATTGCATAACAAAAACCGAAGAACCCAAAATCTGAGCATTTCCGACAATAAAGGCCGTGAAATAAATTTCACGGCTACGAGAAAAACGCTAAACTGTTTTTAAAGTTTTTTTATCCTAACTGGTTAACGGGGTTTAAAGGTGACTTGTAAACCGTCGCGAGGATGGGGAGTGGGGATAGTGGTGAGGGTGAGATCTTGATTAGGGAGTAATTGCCAATCGTATTTTTCTACTAAACGGACGGCTAAAATTTTCATCTCTAAACGAGCGAATTCCTTGCCGATACATTCGCGCAATCCCGCACCAAAGGGGATATATCCGTAGGGTTTTTCTTCGGCTAAAAAGCGATCGGGATCGAAGGTTTCAGGACGAGAATAAATATTATTATCTTTATGGGTATTGCTGATTTGATACTGCACTACCCATCCTTTCGGCAAATGATAACCGTTAAATTGACAGTCTTCTACTACCCGACGGAATCCTCCTCCCACGGGGGGAGTAAAACGTAAAACTTCTTTTAAAACGCGATCTAAATAGGTCATCTGTTTGAGGGTATCAACGCTTAAAGGAGTAGATAGATCAAAATTAGTTATTTCCTCGAGGACAAGCTGAAAAATATCGGGATGCAGTGCCATTTGTAGGCAGAAAGTGGCGATAGCGGAGGTTAAAGTTTCATGACCAG
This sequence comes from Microcystis sp. LE19-10.1B, assembly GCF_027530565.1. Lineage (NCBI taxonomy): Bacteria > Bacillati > Cyanobacteriota > Cyanophyceae > Chroococcales > Microcystaceae > Microcystis > Microcystis sp. LE19-10.1B. Next base: position 794 of record NZ_JAPZQM010000463.1, read on the forward strand.
CAAAGAGTAATAATAGCACTTGATCCTTTAATTCTGCTAAGGATAAACTTTGACCGTTTTCGTCTTTAGCTTGTAAAAGGATAGCCAGAGCATCTTGGCCTAAGTCATCATTTTTTTGTCTTTCTAAAATGATAGTCTCGATCGCTTGTAGTAATTCTTCTCGACAGCGTAATGCTTTGCCAAAAGCTGTCCAGGGAAGGGGAATGGGAAGGGTAAATAGTCCCGCACACCAAGTATCAAAAGCTTCTCCTAATTTGGTAGCAGAACCATGATCAAGACCGACAAATAATTTACAGGCGATATCGAGGGTATAGTTTCTTAATTCAGGATACCATGACAGGGTTTTTGCGGTTTGCCAACGCTCTAAATAGTGAGCGGTAATTGTTTCTACCGTAGGGATATAACTTGCTAGGGACCGGGGTTGAAAAGCTTGATAGATTAAGCGACGACGGGAAGCGTGGACATCTCCTGTATGCACCGCTAAAGATGCGCTGCCGAGGAGAGTTTTGGTACTTTTAGGCCAAGTTGCCGCAAAGTATTTATTCTCGTTGCTGAGGAGAAACCGGTTAGCTTCGGCACCGGATAAAATAATCGTGGGACTGCCAAAAATATGAGTACGGAAAAGTTGACCATATTTATTATGACGTTTACTGGCAAAATCCCCATCGGTCAAAAAAGCGATTGTTTCTCCTAATAGGGGTAATCCGAAACTGCCGGGGGGTAGGGGTAAATCTTTGCTTATAGTCATCGCTGCCTCTAGGGTAAAACTAATCAGTTGCCGTCGATTAACCCTGTTTATTCTAACCTAAAGCACCGGAGAATTCATCCCCTAATCTAGCCTGACAATTAGCGATCGCACTTGACCAAGGCAAGTATCTAGGCAAAATTAATTACAGATCTCACCAGTCAGTTAACAATAAGAATTGCCGCCAATTGACATTTTTTAAGATCACCGCCATAATTAGGGCTTGCTCAATAAATGTGAAAACCTTGTTGGGTAAGACTTTTAGACTTTTTGGTTTCCAAAAAGTACCAGATATGGGAGTGATCGGTTGGAAAATTCCTGGACTTTTTCCCTGAAAATTAGGTAATTGACCAGATGAAAATCGCTAAAACCCTACACCCTACACCCTACACCCTACACCCTACACCCCGCCCCCACCGAAAAACTTTTTGCCGCAAACCCTAATTAGCCATTGCTAATAGTAATTCGCGGCAAACGATGCTTAAAACCGCAGAGAATTTCCCAGGATATCGTACCTAAATCCCGCGCCCAATCGTCGGCGGTGATGCACTGTGGGCCATCTTTACCGATAAGTGTGACGATTTCCCCTGTTTTTACCTCTGGAATCTCGCTCACGTCAATCATTAACTGATCCATGGTTATTGCGCCGATTTGGGGTACTAAACGTCCTCTCAGGGATACTTTTAAACGATTGGAGAGATTGCGGGGAATTCCATCAGCGTAACCGATACCGACCACAGCAATACGAGTATCTTTTGCCGCTATGTACTGATGACCATAACTCACTCCGGAGCCGGCGGCAATGGTTTTGACTTGGGCAATGCGCGCTTTTACTTGCAGGACGGGTTGCAAAGGGACTTTATCGGTGAGATGATCGGCGGGATAAAGACCGTAGAGAGCTAATCCGACTCTAACTCGATCGTAGTGCAGAGATCGATCGCTTAGGGTAGCGGCAGAGTTGGCTAAATGCAGACAGGGAGGATGATAACCTTTTGATCTTAACTCGGCGATCGCTTGTTGGAATCTTTGCCGTTGTAACTGCATCATCTCGGGATTGGGATCGTCAGCCGTGGCAAAATGGGAGTATATACTGGCAATTTTTAGGTTAGGAGCCTCTAAAACCTGTTCGACGAATTTTGTGCCGTTTTGCCATTGTGTACCTAAGCGACACATCCCCGTATCTAGTTTGATATGAACCGGCAGCCGCTGTTCTAAGCGTCTCATAACGGTGGCAAAAATTTGCACCTGTTCGATTTGCACCAGGGTGGGTTGCAATTGCCAATGGGCTAAGGCTGCCACTTCTTCCAGGGTGTTCACTGCCCCTAAAATCATAATTGGGGCAACGATTCCCGCTTCCCGTAGTTCGATACCTTCACCGATAGTCGCGATGGCTAAAGACTGCGCTCCGGCTTCTAAAACGCTGTTAGCCACCTTAACTGCCCCGTGTCCGTAAGCATCGGCTTTAATTACCGCCATTAATTCCGTTTTTGGGGCTAATAAGGCCTTGACTTTTCGCACGTTTTGTTGTAGGGCAGAGCGATCAATCTCTACCCAAGCACGATAGCGAATTGCTTCCGACAATTGATAATCATGACGGTTTTTGGGCGGATTGATAATTTTTGGTTCGATGCTAAACACCACTCGCTCACTCCTTTGCACACATAACCCAATTTATCACAGATGTCGGGGTGAAGACCCTCGTACTGACAGGATGAAACCCCGACCAATATAAAACAGCAAAGCACGATTAAATCCTTGACAGTTTAGCCTTGCATAGCTTACCATAGTAAATTTAGTTGGGTAAACAAGATATTAAAAGCGTTTAAGTACAGAATCTATCCGACCAGTGAGCAATCAGTTTTGCTTGCCAAGTCGTTTGGCTGTGCTAGATGGTTTTACAATTACGCTCTAAACTTAACATCCGAAACTTACAAGCAAACTGGAAAAGGATTAAGCAGAGACGAAATAATTAAGCTGCTGCCTTCCTTAAAAAAAGAGCATGAGTGGTTAAGCGAAGTACCATCGCAGGTATTACAACAAGCTGCTTTAAATCTTTCTAGTGCTTTCCTTAACTTTTTTGAAGGTAGAGCTAAATATCCTAACTTCAAGAAAAAGCAAAATAGGCAGTCGATTAGATTTCCTCAACACTGTAAGTTAAAAGATGATGTTCTGGTATTGCCTAAAATTGGTGAAGTCTCTTGCCAAGTTTCACGGCAACCAGAGGGAAACTTAAAGTCTGTTACGGTTTCAGTTAATCCATCAGGAGAATATTTCGCATCTTGTCTCTATGATGATGGTCAGGATTTACCCCAAAAATCATCAGAAGGAAAAGCTGTCGGGATAGACGTTGGACTAACCCATTTTGCTATTACATCAGATGGGACTAAACACGGGAATCCTCAATACTATCGTAAGTACGAACAAAGATTAGCGAGGAGACAAAAGAAACTAAGCCGCCAGCAAAAAGGCTCTAAGAATCGAAATAAAGCTAGAGTTAAAGTTGCTAAAGTTCACTCTAAAATCGTTCGTTGTCGTGAAGATTTTCTGCACAAACTAAGTCGTAAATTAGTTGACAAAAACCAAGTCATAGTGGTAGAAAATCTGGCAGTCAGAAACCTGGTCAAAAACCCTAAACTAGCAAAATCAATTAGTGATGCTGGTTGGGGTCAATTCTGTACTATGTTAAAATACAAGGCTGAATGGGAAGGAAAAATATATATAGAAGTAGATAGATTCTTTCCTAGCTCTAAGACTTGTAGTAACTGTTTAAATCCTGTTGATAGTTTGAGTTTAGATATTCGTAGTTGGCAATGTCCTAAGTGTGGAGAAACCCACGATAGAGACATCAATGCCGCTAAGAATATTCGAGATGAAGGTTTACGAATTTTGGCGGTAGGGCATACCGCTACTGCTTCTGGAGGGAGAGTAAGACCAAGTAAAGGCACTGCTTTTGCAAGGCATCTCCCCGTGAATGAAGAATCCCTCGCATGAGTGCGATGGGAGTGTCAAACCAAAAGAAAACCGAGAGGGCTAGGAAAGAAGCCGGAAACTCCTCTGGATTTCCTCCTTTTTCCCAGCGGAATCTAGGCTTTAAGATGAATGGGATGTTAGGAAGTTCCCGAAAAAATTTGGGGTTAGGGTTATAAAGGCTCGAAACTAAGTACCTAAAAGCTTTTAGCTTAACCAATTAGGTTTTAGATTCGATCGAGTGACAAGAAAGTAGGGAAGTTTTCACCTAACACTATCTCAGTGGTTGGACAGAAGTGAAGTTAACTGTGGGGTAAGGAATGCCAAAAAGCCTAGACTAAGATAAAATTATATCCAACCGGATGCAGTATAGGAGTTTAGCCAATGTCTAACGAAACTGTTACTTATTCCCTAGAAGCTGTCCTCACAAGGATTGAGGGAAAGATCGATAAGATTGATGAGCGCTTGACAAAAGTAGAAATAGGATTAACCGATCTCAAAGGGGATATTAAAGTGTTAGACGAGAAAATCGAAGGCATCGACAATCGGCTAAAATCAGTGGAAGGAACCCAAAAAAATCAGGTCTGGACATTAATTATCCTTTTGGGGAGTGCCATTTTTACGGCCGGATGGAAAGTATTTTTTTCCAGTAATATCTGATCTTTCTAATTCTCAACAAGACTACAGTTAACCGCTCCTGAAAGAAAATTTTCTTAAAGCCTAGACTTAAGATAAAATTATATCCAACCGGATGCAGTATAGGAGTTTACCAAATGTCTAACGAAACTGTTACTTATTCCCTAGAAGCTGTCCTCACAAGGATTGAGGGAAAGATCGACTCGCTTGAGAAGCGGGTTAACGAAAGATTTGACAAGGTAGAAGATCGGTTAACCAAACTAGAAATAGGAGTAACTGATCTCAAAGGTGATATTAAAGTGTTAGACGAGAAAATCGAAGGCATCGACAATCGGCTAATATCGGTAGAGGGAACCCAAAAAAATCAGGTCTGGACATTGATTATCCTTTTGGGAAGTGCCATTATTACGGCTGCTTGGAAAGTATTTTTTTCCAGTAATATCTGAGTTCTCTAATTCTCAACAAGACTACAGTTAATCGCTCCTGAAAGAAAATTTTCTTAAAGCCTAGACTAAGATAAAATTATATCCAACCAGATGCAGTATAGGAGTTTAGCCAATGTCTAACGAAACTGTCACTTATTCCCTGGATGTCGTCCTTAAAGAAATTAAAGACAGTATCAAGGAAGTTAGTCAAAAATTCGATAAGATTGATGAACGCTTGACAAAAGTAGAAATAGGAATAGCTGATCTCAAAGGGGATATTAAAGTGTTAGACGGGAAAATCGAAGGCATCGACAATCGGCTAATATCGGTAGAGGGAACCCAAAAAAATCAGGTCTGGACATTGATTATCCTTTTGGGAAGTGCCATTATTACGGCTGGGTGGAAAGTATTTTTTTCCAATAATATCTGATCTCTCTAATCCTTAACAAGACTACAGTTAACCGAACCCAAAAGGATAAAACCTTGTTTCTGTTTGACTGGATTTCCTCATTGCTTATTTACCAATACAAAAACGGCTAAAAATGCGATCAAGTACCGATTCAGTCACTTCTTCGCCGGTAATTTCTCCTAAGGATTGAATGGCAGTACGCAGATCGATCGACCAAAAATCAAAAGGTAAATTTTGGTCAATTGTTTTTTTGACCTGTTGCAAAGCAATTTTCGCCCTAGTTAAAGCGGCCGCTTGTCGTTGATTAATGGCTAAATCCAAATTAGCCGCCTGTAGTTCTTGATTTTGGACAGCATTAATAATAGTTTTTTCTAAGTCTTCAATACCCTGATTTTGGGCGGCCGACAGCTTGACAACTCGCTCAATTTCTGCTGGGTAAATTACCGTTTCGGGATGAGCTAAATCAATTTTATTAATCACTAAAATTAATCGGCGATCGCTGACAGAGCGATAAATTTCCTCGTCTTCCCGGGTCCATCCTGACTCTGCGGAGACGGTTAAGAGAACTAAATCAGCAGACCGGGCCGTTTGACGGGAACGTTCCACCCCAATTTGTTCGACTCGATCGCTGGCCGAGCGAATTCCTGCCGTATCGAGGACTTGTACGGGGATTCCCGCCACAACTAGCTGAGATTCGACAATATCGCGGGTAGTGCCGGGTAAATCGGTGACAATCGCTCGATCGCTCCGACTCCAAGCATTTAACAAACTGGATTTACCCACATTCGGCCGCCCCACGATCGCCACTTTCAGACCACTACGCAGCAATTCCCCGCGCTCGGCGGTGGCCAAAATTAAATTTACTTGACAAAAAACCTGTTCTATGCTATTGAGAATCGCCTCGCAATCCAAGGGCGGTAAATCTTCTTCAAAGTCAATACGGGCCTCAATTTCGGCCAAAATATCGAGACAGGTGGCGCGCAAATGGCGGATCGGTTGAGCGAGTTTCCCCTGTAAACCAGCGAGGGCAAATTGTGCCGCTTGGGGAGAACGCGCCCCAACGAGATCGACGACGCTTTCGGCTTGAGTTAGGTCAATTCTGCCGTTGAGAAAGGCACGGAGGCTAAATTCCCCCGCTTGTGCCAAACGCGCCCCATTTTCTAGACATAACTGTAACACCTGTTGTACGGGCATAATGCCGCCATGACAGTGAAATTCCACCACATCCTCGCGGGTGAAAGAGCGGGGAGCCAACATGAGCAACAGTAAAGCTTCATCGATAATTGCTTGACTTTGGGGATGCCGGATATAACCGTAGAGAATACGATGACTTTGCCATTTTTGACGATTGGGGCTATGGAAAAGCCGACGAGCGATCGCCACTGCCTGACTACCAGATAAACGGACAATACCGATACTACCCTGTTCCGGAACGATCGCCGTAGCGATGGCGGCGATCGTATCCCCTGTGTTTAACATCTCTTAATCACCCCTTGCTAAAATTGAAGTCGGTATCAATTTTGTCAGCATTTATGCCCGAAAATATGCGCTCACGGTCATTAAAAGCGAGAAAAAGCCGCAAATATTCGAGTAATCGCTTACTGCGATTTTTGCGCTATTGGTATATTCGCTTAATGCGATTACAAGGACATCCTAGGGAAATTGCCAGGGGTTTTGCCTTGGGAGTTTTTTCGGGATTTTTCCCGTGGATGGGCCTTCAAATCATCGTCGCTATCTTTTTAGCCACCCTATTTCGCGCCAACAAGATCGCGGCTGCTGCCGGTACTTATATCAGCAATCCCTTGACCGATCTGCCAATTTTCCTGTTTAATTATAAATTAGGAGAGTTTATTCTTGGTCAAAGCGGGCGATCGAATCTGGGCGACATTTTTCAAACTAATCAAAGCTTCACCGAAAAGTTAGCTAGTTCTGGCGGCCAATTTCTTTTGACCCTGTTTTTTGGTTGCTTACTATCAGCGACGGTATTTGCTACTATAACCTATTTTGTTAGCTATCGCCTAGTTCATCAACGGTATCACCGGCGACAAACAGGGAGAAAACGCTGATAAATTGTCACCGTTCAGGGGGGGGGACGAAATCTGGTAATCTAAGGGGCATGGATGAGAAGCACCTACGGTAATCCCATAATAAGTCTAAACTGTGATTTGAATGATTGAATGAATACTATGATTGTGTTGTATTCAGCAAGTCTTCATCAATAATCAATCATAGTCCATCCCATAATCACATCAATCACAGTTAAGACGATGGATGTTGCTGTTGTCGCAGCCTTTGTAAGTTTTCCCGAATCTTAACAGTAGTAGGAGGATTCTCCCCTAAAGCTTTCTAAGCAATTGCTAATGATTGTAAATAGAGGAGTTCTGCTTCGGCATACTTTTCCTAAAATTTGCTTGCTATAAATGTTAATCATAAATTTGTCGTCGATGTCCCACAACATCAATCATGATAATTTTTTCGGTTCTTCGTTACTTGGTATGGTTCGATAGGGGGGCATAAATCGACTAAATCCTTATCTGGCAAGAGACTTAATTGATTAGTTCGCTCTAGATAAAAAACAATTGACAAAAATCGCTAAATGCCTTTGTCTATAACAGGGTAAGCTCATCTAATTTGG
>NZ_JAPZQM010000471.1:0-1672 GCF_027530565.1 Microcystis sp. LE19-10.1B
TAGCTGCCGCGCTCACCCGGTGGACGGCCGAAAACTACCATGGCATCGGGAGCTTGACGGGGAGCGGGGGGTACAGTTACCTGCTGGGGATACCAGAGCAAATCTCCAGCGACAAAGACGGTTTGCCCTTTAAATAAATACTTGAGATTGGCAACCAAGCGAACAATCCAGCGATATTGAACTGTGTTGTCGGCCATAGGTTTACCGTCGGAGTCAGGATAGAAAAGTTGGGGTTCGATGGGTGCTTGAACCATGCTTTATCTCTTGCGATCGCATTCTTGCCTAACTTTATTGTATCATCGCAAATCCTTGGTTTGAAACCCTGTCCTTTTAGGACGGCTTTGCCTTAGACCTCCTGCCAAAGTTGTATAAGTAACTTAGAGTATTGTTAAGATTTGATAAATTTAACGGCAAGAGCTTGACATCTACAGACAAAAATGCTACTCTGGCGACTGCAACGCCATTTTTTAGGAGGCATTTAGTTATGGTATTAGCAAAACTGATTGATTGTCGGGGGGGGGTAAGAATAGCTTATCAAAAATAGCTATCGCTTCCTCTGCCATTGCTTTTAGCACTCTAGCAATATCACCAGTTCAAGCTGCTCAGCTAATTATTCCCAACACAACTGTTTTAGGGACTAATGTTTTTTCCGGGCCAACTTTCACGGTTTCTCAAAACTTTCTTCCGTCAGACACCTTAAGTGTTAATGTGTCTGGAACAGTAGATATCTGGGCTGGAACATTGGCTATGAATGCTGCGGGTATTATTACCCAAACAACACAGCCAGGATTCAGTGTGGGACAAACTACCCCGGTGGGTTCCGGGGCAACACGTCCGGGTCAACCCAGTGGTTCTCTACTTATTGGTAATAGCACACTGGGATTTTTTCCTCTATTCTCAGCTAATGCAGCCAATGGTTTAGGCAGTGCCAATCCACCAACAAATTTATCATTATCTGGTGTGCCTTTATCCAGCATATTTACAAATGTAGGCTTTACGGGTATTGCTAATGGCACTGTTCTTCAGTTTCGTATCAACGATATTAATTCTTTTGATAATAGCGGTCAATTTGTCATTACCTCAACCCCTGCCTCGACCCCTGAACCTAGCACAATTTTAGGCTTAGGTTTATTGGGATTTGGTGCTTTCTGCCAGCGCAAACTATCTCAAGGGAAGAAGTCAAAACAGGACAATTGAGTTGAGAACTTTGGGATTTATCCCCCCTTAATCTTCCCTGAATAAGGGGGATATCTGACAGTTTTTAACACCTACCTACTTATAGAAAAATAGGGGTTGGGTTGAGCAATAGCAAGGCCCAACCTGCTATTTTATAATTGTCAAAGGTAGGTCTTTTTCTTTTCTAACTTCTCAACATAAGTCAATGGCCTCTTTGATATTTTGTAGAGCTTCTTCTTGAGTCTCACGAAGTCGTTCAGCAACAAGTCGCCCCATGGAACGGGCCATGGGTTTAAGTGATGAGGTTATTCGTTATTTAACCCTAAAACTCGATCGCGTGGTGGCCCCCCCTGCCGATTTATCTCCCTTAACGGAAATTCCCCCCTCTCCTATCACCGAAGCGGTGGTGGAAGATGACGGTATCTCCGCTGAAGATTAATTATAGTCACAACTGTGTCGGGTCAATGCCCAATTCCCGTAATCGGGCAAAAGCGCG
>NZ_JAPZQM010000059.1:0-3112 GCF_027530565.1 Microcystis sp. LE19-10.1B
AACCCTTATAGAGAAAGGCATTTAGCGATTTTTGTCAATTGTTTTTGCTCTAGAGCGAACTAATCAATTAAGTCTCTTGCCAGATAAGGATTTAGTCGATTTATGCCCCCCTATCGAACCATACCAAGTAACGAAGAACCTCATTATCTTTCTCCTACTTCAAGTAGCAATGATTTATTCCTACCTGCCGATTCTTTATTTCAATCGAACTCGCTCGCTCTTGCTGACTGGACTGATGGTCATCCAAATATTAGGATTAGTTTATTTTGTCGGAAGAGATAGAAAAAATACACTTCCCGCAAGAGAGGTTTGCTTATCGAGAGTTTTTTTAACCTATATAATGCTCATCGTTATTGCGGTATCCGCACTACTGTATCCGCTCTCTCTGAAAAAATACTATTTTTTCCCAAAAGTTAGCTATATTACGGGAAAAGAACCGGAGCTTTATCAGTTTTTAGCTAAACAGCCGAAAGATAGTCTCGTGGCTTCTCTCTCCCTAGAGGGTGATAATATTCCCTCCTTTGCCCTGCGTCCCGTGTTTGTCCACCGAGACTCCTTAGAACCCTATAACTTGTTATTCTATGAAAAACTTCGCCAAAGATATATCGACTTGATCGAGGCCCAATATAGTCCCGATCTGACTGCCGTGCAGAACTTTATCCAGAAAAATAACATTCGTTTTTGGTTACTCGATCGCTCCGCTTTTTCCCCAGACTACCCAATCGATAAAGTTGGCCTTCAATCCTTTGGATCGGTAACTTCTGATGCGGTAGAAAGACTGCAAGCGGGAACCCCCCTCGTTTTATCCCAGTTAAGCAAGAGTTGTTCGGTTGTCGAATCAAAAAATATTATCCTCTTAGATGCTTCATGTATTCTCGATGCAAAAAACCCGGTTCGGTAGTTGCGCGGGGAGTAGATAACTTCAGTTCGGGTTAAGGAGATTTTGCCATGACTTCCAGGAAAGAATAGGGCTGACTGGCTAGGGTAAAATTAGGGTTTCGGCTGATCCCGAACTTAGGTTAGTATGGAGAAGGATTAAATACATTATCAGGACATCAACTGCCTCAATATGGTTTTACAGGAGTAGATAAAAAATGAACAACTCATCAAAAAGGAACATCATAAAAATTAGTTTAATAACATTTTTATGGATGGCGGTGATTAACACTGGTCTCGTTAGTGGAGATACTTTGGCTCGCTTGAGTATAACCCATGCTATCTGGACGGGAGAGCCTGAAATTCAACTAGATACTAACTATAAGCCTTCCAGTCGTCTGGACAATACCATTGGAAGTCTAAGTAGAGATGGTAAACGTTATCATACCTATGAAGTAGGTCAATCTTTATTAATGTTACCGGGGGATTGGCTAGGAACTACGATACATCAACTTATTCCCAGAATTCCCGAAGAGTTAAGCCGAAGATTTGTTGTTAACTGGTTAATTTTTCTCCCCATCAACATAGCAGTGGTGATTTCAGCTTACTATTTGTTAATTAAGCTAGAATTTAGCGAAAAAATAGCTAAAATTTCTAGCATAACTTGGTTGCTCACTACCACGGTTTTAAATTATGCTCAAAATAATCAACAAAATAATCAAGTTTTATTATTTATTATTTTGGCTTATATTGCTATCTTTAATTATCTAAAAAATAACAAGATTATCAATATTTATTTAAGTGGAGTTGCTTTGGGCTGTGCTTTTTTAGTTAGAACCACCAGTATTATTCATATAGCAACTACTCTATTATTTTTGTTTGGTATTTTACTATACAAAAGAAAAAGTTGGCCGGCTATATTACAGTCTCTTGCTATTTCGATATTAGGTGCTATTCCTATTATGTTAATCAACCAATATTTTAACTTCCAAAGATTTGGACAATTTTGGACGTTGAGAGCAATAGATATTGATACTATGAATACCGATCCTTTTTTGGAGGGTTTACCAAAACTGCCAGATAATTATCTAATGATTAATCACCCTTCAGTCGGAATATTAGGAGTATTATTTTCTCCAGCTAAAAGCATTTTCATATATGATCCACTGCTTCTACCTTGTTTAATATTGACAGTTTATGTATGGAAAACATTATCTCCCTATCTTCGTGGCTATATATTGACAGCTTTATTGAATCTTATTCTCTTTACCTTAGCTACTAGCCGTCTTGATTTTTGGCATGGAGACTCTGCATGGGGAGCGCGCTACCAAGTCACTTCTATTCATCTATTATTGATTCCCCTAATCGCTCTCTTAATTCAGTATTTGTTATCCAATTTTCATTGGAGACGTTCGTTAATTATTACGCTTCTTATTATTGCTTTTATTATTCAAATAGCATCCGTTAGTTTATCCTCTACTACAGAAGTAGGTATAATTTTCTTTGCTACTCCCAAAACCCATCAAGAATTTCGACTAGGTAGTCGTTTTCGTAACATTACTTGTTTACTCACCTCCTCGTGGTGTATGGAGAAATCAAATTCTCCTGAAGCTAAACCATTAATTCAAAGAGTCACTTTCTTTCCCTTTTTCTTTACTGATAAACGCAATTTAATTTTAGTTCCTTGGCTAGTTTTAGTGATTTTTACCCTAGTTATGACATGGCAATTCTACAAAACCGCCTAATTTGATAGCTTTTTACCATCCTCCGATGCTGCCGCTTCTAGGCTGGTAATTGGGGTTTCTGCCGTCAAAATGTCAGGAATATCACTTAAACTAGCAGTTTGATAAACCTGTTCATTTCTAGCAAATAAATTGCTCATATCTTGAGAATAATTAGAAGCGATCGATAATAAAGCTCCAGCAAAAACATAGATAGGTAAAGGCAAAATAAACCCCTTGGCCCACTGATAAAATTCCACCAACAAAAATAAGAAAACACAGCCCACAACCCAAACTTTCATCGCACTTTTTTCCCCTATCTTTACGAGAAAAGGTGAGCAAAAAGCCCACCTTTTATTTAACTAATTCCAGTAAGAATTTATTCGATCACGGGAGCGATTAACTCGCGTCTTTCCCCCGAAATAACTTTCACCTTACCTTCCTCATCGATATCGACCATGGCAGTATCCCCATCAGAAACCCGTCCGGAGAGAATTTCCTCAGCCAGAACATCT
>NZ_JAPZQM010000331.1:0-1320 GCF_027530565.1 Microcystis sp. LE19-10.1B
ATAAATTCTCTCTAGCATTTTCTGGCTCTCGGGGTTTAGGTCTCTAATCAATCTCATTGTATTTTCCTGCTGCTTCGTTTTTTTATGTATTATACTTCTTAATTTTTTATTTGGGTAATTAATTTTGCATGACTACTTAGATATTTTTGGTTCAAATTCAATTTTTAATTTTTCTTCTGCATTAATATACATTACTGGAGCTACGATTAAAATTTTATTTGGATTAATTTTTTGAATTAAATTGACAAGGTTTGTTTTGACTACGCAAGCTCCAGAAATAATAGACTTAACAATAATCAAATAATCGATATTGCTGGGGCTGGGTTCCTGATATTTTTTTAGAATTGGAGCTACTTTTAAGTCGCTAATTCCAAAAGGAGAAAATCTTTTGTTCCAAAAACAAGCATATCCTATGTTAGAAAAATGGTTCTCTAACTGTAGGATAATGCCTTTTGCTAAAAAATCAGCATCTTCAACGGTAGAGGCTAAATATAGGCTATGGGGTGAGCTATCGATAACTCTATTTAAAATTATTTGCCCGAGCTTATTACCGAGTTGTTCCATTACTTCACGATACCTTTCAGGTTCAATACTTTTATTTGCTAAAATTTCAAGGTAGGTAAGGATTGTGCGATCATTGTTAACAAAATTAGATGTTTGTCTGGTCATATTAAAAACTTCTCCAAGTCTTCAAAAGAGGTGGGCTGAAATTGCTTGATTAAATCTTGAATTTTTTTGAAATTTGAACTTTCTATATCATGATATATGGTTCCCGTATCTAAACCATCAGCATAATCCCAATGCAAAAATCCCTTAGAGACATTATACTGGAATCTGGGAATCCGATCCAAAATACTTCGCATTCCTGGATCTAGCTCAATATCCGAACTAAACAATCGGATGTATGATGGCTGGGTAGTTTGGGCTTTGTGTAAAAGCTCGCTCACCGAAACTTCTGACGTATCTATTGAATACCAAGCTCCCAATAAAACGGTCGCAACACATTCGATTTTGTCTGGCTCAGGCTTGTCAAAAGCAGATAGATAACTTATCGATTCCTTAAAATCAGGCATTGCTTCTATTATTTCATTTATGTTTTTTGAATAATAAAAATAAAATACAGAAGTGTAGTTTTTTATTTCGCTAGGAATGGTTTTACTAAGATGAATTTGTGGCTCTTCGGTTTGTGTTATGCAATGGAGGGGGGTTATAAGGGATGGAACCCTTATATAGAAAGGCATTTAGCGATTTTTGTCAATTGATTTTTATCTAGAGCGAACTAATCAATTAAGTCTCTTGCCAGATAAGGATTTAGTCGAT
>NZ_JAPZQM010000653.1:0-6571 GCF_027530565.1 Microcystis sp. LE19-10.1B
AGCTCAGCATCCCTATAAAACTCAAATCTTGGACTTCCATTCCTGCAAAACCCAATGGGCAACTCGTTCACTCTATTTTGAGGGACAGAAGCGAAATCAATTCTGTATCCTACACTACCGTTTGAATTTGGAATTGCTGTGGGTTTCCGAGACTTATTGCCCAGTTGACTGAGTTTGATTGTTGAGAATATTTGCTCTATCTTTGGGATGAAAGAGGGATAGTTGGCATCCAGCTTTTTTTGACATACCCCACGCCGTTTACGACGTGGATTCTTCTAGCATCACTGCTGTGAATTTCTGGCTCAACGAGTCCACTTGAATTAGATTCCTGGCGAAATCCAACCCAGAGGTGGTTCTCTCCCCAGACTTTCGCGACCTTACAGAAGCCTGTTTTCGGGGGCCCCTACGATACAGTTCAAAACCTCTAAAATCATTGGTTTCTTTGGTACTTGGTGCTGAGAATTTTTACCTATAGGAGCATTCCCCTATAGAACCCCATAACTCTAGTTTTCAAGGTGCGTTCATCGGTTGATGACTGGGTTTTTTAAGCGGTTGCTTACCCGGCCCCCTATTCTTAATATCATACATCCTATAAAGTCGCCCTCAAAGGGCGAGGCTTTAAACCCAATTTTTCGGTAAAGAAATTTAAACTTCACGCACAGTTAAGCCTCTTCGGCCTAAATAAACGACTAGAAACAGTTTTTTTCGGGAGGCCCAGTTTATGGATAGCCCATTAGGGACGATGAACTTTCAACAGACAGAGCTATACAAAAGAATTCAGGCATTTGCCTTGGATCGGCCAGATAGTCAATTATCTTTCAGCCAACGATTAGCAAAAGATAACGGCTGGTCCTTAGGCTATACTCAGAGAGCGATCGAGGAATACAAAAAGTTTATATTTCTAGCCGTTGCAGCAGAACATCCGGTCACGCCATCCGACCAAATCGATCAAGTTTGGCATTTACATCTGACCTATACGCGATTGTACTGGCAAGAGTTCTGTCCCAAAATTTTGCAAACCACATTACATCACGAGCCGACTCGTGGGGGTTCATCCGAGCAATTAAAATTTGGCAGTTGGTATAGCAAGACGCTAGAAAGTTACGAACAGTTTTTTGGACATATTCCGCCAATAGATATTTGGCCTAAACCCAAAGACCGATTCGGGCGAGATTTGCATTTTATCCGGATCAACACTCAACAAAGCTGGGTTTTGTCAAAACCTAATTTCACAGTCTCCTTCAAACCACAACTGCGAAAAATAGGCATCTTTACCTTTTTAGTCTTCCTTTCACTGATGATAACTAGCTGTCAGATAATCTCCCAAATTCCTAACCCAATGAATTTTACAGGTCCGGAATTTTTAACCTTCTATATTTCCCTAGTAGTGATGGGAATCGCTTTGGCAGCCTGGCTACGTTTTTCACTGTGCCTAGTTAGCGCTAATACAAAGCAGCAACCTGATTTAAATACTTACGAGATAGCTTTCTTGGCGGGGGGCAATGATCGCCTGATTATGGCCGCAATCGCCAGTTTGGTAAAACAAGGCTATGTGGAGGTATTAAAGGAAAAATCACCATTTGGAAGAACACAAAGCAAACTGGTGGTGACAGGAAAGATCGATGCTATTGCCGATCCTGTAGAAAAGGCGGTCGCCCAAGATATTTTGGCCACTGATGGGGCAATTGAACAGGTTTTCCAGAAGTCTAAAGTAATGAAAGATAGCATTCGTTCCCGCCTAGAACAGCTTGGTTTGTTTCTGAGCGATGCCCAAGCATTCAAAGCCCAAATTTATCCATCATTGATTGTGGTTATTCTTCTAGGAATAGGCTTGTGCAAAATGGCTGTGGGAATTTCTCGCGATAAGCCAGTTGGTTTACTTCTCATCTGTATATTTGGGCTTCTAGTTTTGGGAGCAAGGTTTTTTGTCAAACCACAGCGTCAGCGCAGCCGTTATGGAGAGATCATTTTTAATGATTTAACAAATCGCTTACAACCTTTAAAAACAGCCAATAGCAGCGATTCTGAACTTGTGCTTGCGGTGGCGTTGTTTGGAGCAACAGTTCTGATGGCGGATATGGCTTTAGCAGACTTGTATCAAATGCTGACTCCCATAGCCGCTGCTAGTAGCGGCAGTGGTGGCGGCAGTGGCGGCAGTGATGGCGGCAGTGGCGGCAGTGATGGCGGCAGTGGCGGCAGTGATGGCGGCAGCGGCGGTTGTGGCGGCAGTAGCGGCAGTGATGGCGGCGGCAGTGGCGGTTGTGGTGGTTGTGGTGGTTGTGGTGGTGGTGGTTGTGGTGGTGGAGGTTGATTGAGTTCAAGGCTATTAACAGCCGCTCGATCGAAGCGTGATGCCGAACCGCGAACTCCGTTAAATTTGTCTGTTTTTAGCGGAAGTTCCCCCATACAGATTCTGCCACAGCAGAGGTTGTCGCTTTTTGTCAAAGGGAAACTTCCGTTGAACATTCCCGCCACGGTAGCTCTGTTAATTTCTGCCTTAATCTCCTCTCTGGTTTGATTGCTTACTGCCACCAGCCGAAAAAACCCTCCTGGAACAGGGAATTTTATCGCCTCTACTTAGGGTTTGCTGGAATAAATCTAAAAACATTGTTGGATAAGGTTTTTAGACTTTTTTCCCCTCAAAAAGTGCTGACCATTGGAGTGATCGCGGGTAAAATTCAGGGACTTTTTCCCTGAATTTTAGGTAACTGACTACCTCAAAATCGGGAAAACCCTACACCCCACACCCCACACCCCACACCCTGCCCCCACCAACAAACTTTTTCAGCAGACCCTAAGTAGCCATTTTTCAGGAGAAAAGCGCTCAGGGCAGCGGGAAAGTCTGGATATTTGCCGAGCGCTATACTTTGGCCGTGGATATCGAGACCCCAATCGGAGTTTTTATCGTAATTAGCGAGGAGAAATTGCCAAGCTTCTTCGTATTCTCCCAGGAGAATTTTCTGTGCCACATAACCGGCCAAAATGCCATTAACTTCGGCTTTTTCTTTTTTAGCTAACTGAAAAGCTTTCAACATTGCTGCTAAAGTTTTTCTTAATTCTTGGGGATATTTTCTGGTGACATCCGCTAATTTACCCTGTTGAAAAGTATAAATTCTCGAGGGAGGAAAAGAGGCGGCGTAGGAACTAAAAGCATACAAAAAAGCATTATCAACGGTGACAAATTCATAATTATTATCTCCATCTAAATCTTCAAAGGAACCACCACTACCATCTAAAAAACCCGTTTCTTCTCTAATAAATTTATCTTTTTGCCAAGTATAAATTACCAAAGATGTGCAGCAATGAGCGCCGCCGCTATAGGTGGAGACGATAATCTCATCGATGCCATTATTATCTAAATCTATTAATTCGACATAGCCAGAGCCAAAGGCACTATACTCGCTATTTTGCTGATAAAGTTGCTCGTTATAAAAGATTTGATAAGAAACATTATTAATATCAGAATTGTCATCAACTCTCTCGTTTAGGTCGATGGGTTGATAGCTAACTTGTACCTTAATTTTCCCCGATCTAACCACTTGATTTGTTAGGGGTTGACCGGCATCAAAATCGAGTTTAGTCACGGCTAAACTCGCGGCTGCATTGCCAAAAAATTGAGATAATAAGCAGCAAATAAAGCAAGTTTTGCTAATATTCATCGGCTAAGTAGCTGGTTATAATTAAATTAAAAATGGATTTTAGGTTCGATCCCCCCTGCCCCCCTTGATAAGGGGGGTGCCGATAGGCGGGGGGATCCGCCCTTAATCCCTAGGGTCGTTTCATTCTCTCAAATGTCATTCTCTAAAATCTTTTTCTGGCAACGTTTTTAGTCGATTTCTCGGAATAAATATCTGAAAATTTCTAAAAACGTCGTGCTTTGCTTACCGCATAAGCGATTAAAGGTAGCAAAAAAAGAATTAGATTCAGAGAATGAATCAGCCCTACCCTACCCCCTAGTAGGGTTGATTCATGAATCAACCCTACCATGAATCAACCCTACCTTAATCCCCCCTTAATAAGGGGGGCATCTGATAATTTTTAACGCCTACCTACTTAATTCCCAGAGAGAGATTAATATCAGTGTATCTTACTTATTCTTCCCGACAATCAGCCGTTAACTTTTCGAGAAAAACTATCTAGGGTTTGCGGCAAAAAGCTTTTCGGTGGGGGCAGGGTGTGGGGTGTGGGGTGTGGGGTTTTACCGATTTTGAGGTAGTCAGTTACCTAATTTTCAGGGAAAAAGTCCCAGAATTTTACTCCCGATCCCCGCAATGGCTGGCACTTTTTGAGGGAAAAAAAGTCTAAAAGTCTTATCCAACAAGGTTTTCAGATTTATTCAGCCAACCCCTATCTATTCCAAAGTTTTAACGCTCAAAACTTGGGGGGGTGTGGCATCGGGGGGATAGAGAAAATCGAGATTAATGTCGCGTCTGGCTCCGGGGGGAAGTTCCACCTGTACTAAAGCTTCTCCCTGTTGTCCTTCCCGTTGAACGAGATGGAAAAAACGTTCCTCGGTGCGTCCCAGGGCGTTACGATAGGTAACGCGCACTGCACCCCGGAAAAATACCGGTCCCTGGACGGGTTCAACAAATAGCAAGCGATCGAGATAATTGTCTTCTTTAATTGGGGTTTGAATACTCAAAGCCACCACCTGGGTTTTGCTGCTATTGTTATATAGAGGTAAAGTCAGATAGTAGTGAACACCGTAGTTACCGTGAGCTTTGAAAGCCGTATCGGGATAACGCACTAACATGGGAGCGCTTTGAATTTGTCTGGTTCCGAAAGTAGCTGCTGTCACCGTACTTAAAGGATAGGCAAAAGCTTGACCGGGTTGAGGAATGGTGAGATTAATTCCCCCTTTGGGATCGACAATGCGGGTTGCCCATTCCGAACCGACAGAAATTCCGGCCACGCGACCATAAAAATTTCTTCTTCCAGGGAACCATTGATCGGGGGGAGTGGGGGGAAAATCGCGAGGAGCGGCTAAATCACCTCTAACTAATAGGGTACGCCATTCCTCTAGGGTAGGGGGACGAAAGGTTTCTATTTCCCGATCTTCGATTTTGACTTTTTGGGGAACTTCGTAGAGGGCTAAATTGGCCATATAGACCGGTCCATCGCTGTAGAGACGTAGGAGGGTCGAGCGGGCGCTACTTCTGGGGATAACCAGATCGAATAGCATCCGACTTTGGCCTGGGGGAATGACGATCTGGGCGGGAAATTGGGTATCATGGCGACGACGCATGATATCGCTGGCTAAACGGGAACCGGGACCGGAAAAAACCCGGCCATTGGGATCTTCCACCAGAGAGGGTAAATCGACAAAAGGGGCATCGGCGGAGGTGACGTAACTGACTCCTTGCAGGATGCGGATAACGAGGTTTCTGGAGGTGGGATTAGTAACGATCAGGCCCTGGTGTAGGTCGCGATTGGGATCGGTTTGACGGGCGATGTGGTGGGTGAAAACGTCAAAACGTCCTTGTAGGGGATGATTGAGATGGGCTATGGGATAACGTTTTCCTTTACCGGGGAAAGTGGAGAGGAGAATTCCCTCTTTTTCTACCACTTCGGGACTATTGCTATTAAAAACTAGAACGTCATTCAGTTGACCGGGCAACTGACGCACTTCCTGATATTGGGTGACTAATTTCCTCTCTATCTGGGGCAGAACCGAGGCGGACTGAGCTAAAAGAATAGTGGGTAAGAAAGAAAGCATAGAGATTCTATATTTATAGGATCTAATTAAGGGTGAGTCGATGGAGAGTTGACATCCTCACCGCCGTAAACGGACGGTGATTCCCAAACCTCACGATTTAGGTTTCTGCTTCTTTCCCTTGCGGGGTTCCGCACCTGCCTTAACAGATTTACTCTGTTCTGGTCTTATGGTCGCTCCACAGACTGACACCGCAAGCCCTGCGGCCAAAATATTTTTACTGGCGTTAATATCTCGGTCATGGTGTGTCCCACAGTTCGGACAGTCCCACTCTCGAACATTTAACGGCAGCTCTTTCACAATATACCCACAATTACTGCACCGTTTAGAACTGGGAAACCATCTATCTATTTCGATGTAATTTCTGCCGTACCAACGGCATTTATAGGCTAATTGTCGAATGATTTCTCCCCAGCTTACATCAGATATTGCCTGAGATAATTTCGGGTTTTTGACCATATTCTTGACAGCTAAATTCTCAACTACAATCGTTTGATTTTCACGAACTAATTGAGTGGTTAGCTTATGTAAATGGTCTTTTCTACTATCCGTGATTTGAGCGTGAATTCTGGCTACTTTGATTCTTGCTTTTTCCCGATTTTTTGACCCTTTCTGTTTTCTCGAAAGGCTTTTTTGGTCTTTTCGCAGTCTCCGATAATGCTTTTTAAAATGCTTGGGATTAGACACTTTATCGCCATCGCTGGTAATCACAAGGCTACTAATTCCTAAGTCAATTCCGATGGCTTTATCTGTTACTGGTAATGGCTTAATTGTTGGGTCATCAAATCTAATTGAAATATGCCAACGTCCAGAAGGATGTAATCTGACTGTTACTGTGCTTGGTTCACAGCTTTCTGG
>NZ_JAPZQM010000599.1:0-1137 GCF_027530565.1 Microcystis sp. LE19-10.1B
TGGTCGAGGGAATCAACAATAAACTTAAACTAATAAAACGGAGAGGCTATGGCTTTAGAAACTTTCGGAATTTTTGGGTTAGAAGTATGTTATCTTGGCATCTTGTATGTTGATTTAGCATAAAGGGTAACGAAGAGCCAAAAGTTGTTACTGCTACTTCTAAGAAAAAGAAAATGCCTGAAATTTCTATATCGAACGATCTGTCCGATGGTCGAGGCGTTGGACTTGCTCCAGATCAAATCCTTAATGCGGTTCGATTTCAGCTTTTGGAGGAAAGAAAAAGCGGAAAACCTAACAAGGCCGAACTTAATGATAAGATTTCAGCTAAAGAAGGCGAAATAGAGGAAAATAAGTCCAAAATTGATAAAGCTAAAGAACAAGCCAAGAATCGAAAACGAGAAATTGACCACTGGAAGCAGTGGTTTCACTCGTTACCTGGAACTGATAGAACAGAAGAACAAGCAAAGTTAGATATTGAGATTAATTGGCGTGGTAAAGAAATTAACGCTTGGCAGGAGGAGATTGGGAATTTAGAAACTAAAAAGTGGGCTATTAGACATGAGTTAGAAGCGTTAAAACAGCAATTACTCGCCTTGGAGGATGGGGTATATGATCGCCCGATTGAGGAAGATCCCCGTTTAATTCATGCGATAGCTGCTTTTGAAGAGGCAATGGCAACTCCCAAGTAGAGTCACTCAGTAAATTAGCTGTAAATTTGGAATTACGCTGGATATTTTAACTTAGTTTTGAGATGCAATTATGACTATTGAAAACCTTGAAAAAACACTGCAAGGAAATATTGCGAATGGCAATTTATTGCTAAAAAATACTACAATTAAATCTGAAAATGTTCAGTTTTTATTCAAAGAATTCTTATCTGATGAGCCACTAAACATAAAAACGATAGAATTAATAACTGAAACTGAAAATATTATTGTGAGCGGGAAAACTTCGCTATTTTCCATTCCAGATCTTGAGGTTGAAGCTACATTTTACTGGTTCTTCGTTACTTAGTATGGTTCGATAGGGGGGCATAAATCGACTAAATCCTTATCTGGCAAGAGACTTAATTGATTAGTTCGCTCTAGAGCAAAAATAATTGACAAAAATCGCCAAATGCCTTTCTATATAAGGGTT
>NZ_JAPZQM010000169.1:0-3117 GCF_027530565.1 Microcystis sp. LE19-10.1B
TTGTACCAGTTTATGTACTACGAGGAGAATAATGCAAGGTTTTTGAATGTCCCAATCCTATTTTCTTGCACTAACATCAGATTTTAACAGGTCAAAAGCCTTATTTTCAAAGGGTTTTACCATTATTCAGCAAGTCCTAAAATAGACCTCGACCTAATATAATTAAAAGCTTGTAAGCTCCTAACTAGGGTTGGCTGAAAAAATCTAAAAATCTTGTTGGATAATATCTTTAGGCTTTTTTAAAATCAAAAAGTGCCGGCCCAGGGAGTGAGCGGGGGGAAGATTTAGGCATTTTTGCGCCCAAAAATATTCCCCCCGGCAGAACCGAGGGGAAAGTGGAGAAAAACTGCTAATCTAGCAGTTTAAGGCTAAGTCTTGGGATTCTTTTTTCAAGAGATTAACGAGGGTTTCGTCACCATTCTCTTGAGCGATTTGTAAACGACGTTCCAGACGAAGACGAATATTGTTCAGATGGATGCTAGAAAGGGTTTCCTCTTGGACAACAACAGGGGGTTTGACAACAGGCAACGGACAAGTGCTTGGGATGACTTGTCCGGCAAGATGAGGACGGGTGCTGTAGGCAACTCCACGATACTGACGATGCAGTTTCGGTTCTAATTGGAGCATATGGCGAGGATAATGGTGATTCCAGTCTTGACCTCGGTATTTACCCCCGATATCTCCGGTCTTCATCTCCAAGGGGAGAGAATCCCTTTCGTACTTAACTCCTCGATAGGCTAACGTCATATCACCGACTCCCTGCAATGCTTTAAATTGACTTTAATCTCTCTTGTCGTCCCTATTTAGGGACAGCAAGCTAGAAGATTTTATTTCTTATTCTGTATCTATTTTTACATTTTGTTAGGGAAATTGAAAAAACTTTATAAAAATTTAATATTTTCTAGCTGGCGATAGTATCCTTTTCTGGCTGAGTTTGGTTGCCCACCAAAGGAGCCTCTAGGGATTTGAGGATTAATTTTGGTTGCTCGTCCTCATCAATGAGACGAATTTGAATTTGCGGGCCGGAGGCGGCTAAACGAACCACCATACCATCAACGACGACGGTTTTCTCGACCGGTTTGCCATTGAGAAACGTCCCATTTGCCCCTAAATTTTCCAATTCCCAATCATCGTGGTCATTATTATGGCGGATTTCTAAGTGCCGCCTCGAAACCACAGCACTATAGAGAACTACATGATTATCCAGCGCCCTGCCGATGAGAATGGTTGATTGATCATTGTCAAACTGCCAATGTTGTAGGGGCGTGGCCTGACTGGGGTGTAAAAGAGTTAAAGTGATCACGGTGACTATTGGCGGCAAGATAGAGGCGGTGGACAGGGTAAATTTTATTTGTTGTCAAGATTCGTCCTGGCCATTAAGTCTTCAGTCCTAGCAATGAATATCTCTAGTTAATTGACTCAGCCTTTTCTTTCCATTGTCTCATACTTTCCTCTTCCCTCGGAACCGACCTCCCCCAGAAAATCTAGCCGCTTCGCCCTAGTATTAATAAAACTGATGGGGTATGATTTCCACATTTTGAGCAATTTTTAACCTCTTCAGGGATAAGATAGTGCTGGTGTCACCTAAACATTGATCTATGAGCGGCTTTATTATCAAAATAATCTTGATATCGGCTTTGATTTCCCTGGGAATTAAATATCTTGCCCCTTTATTATCGATCGCTCCCAGTCCTCTTAACACTTTAATTCTGGTTTTTACTCCTTTTCTGCTCACGGTTTTTGCCCTCTGGAGACGGACAATAACTGATTAGGAATTTTTCTCCTTACTCATCTTGACATCCTCGCCGCCGTAAACGGACGGTGATTCCCAAACCTCACGATTTAGGTTTCTGCTTCTTTCCCTTGCGGGGTTCCGCACCTGCCGCCCCAGATTTACTCTGTTCTGGTCTTATGGTCGCTCTACAGACTGACACCGCAAGCCCTGCGGCCAAAATGTTTTTACTGGCGTTAATATCTCGGTCATGGTGTGTCCCACAGTCTGGACAATCCCATTCTCGAACATTTAACGGCATTTTCTCAGCAATATACCCGCAATTACTACACCTTTTAGAGCTAGGAAACCATCTATCTATTTCGATGTAATTTCTCCCATACCAACGGCATTTATAGGCTAATTGTCGGGTGATTTCACCCCAGCTTACATCAGATATTGCCTGAGATAATTTCGGGTTTTTGACCATATTCTTGACGGCTAAATTCTAAACCACAATCGTTTGGTTTTCCCTAAATAATTGAGTGGTTAGCTTATGTAAATGGTCTTTTCTGCTATCGGTGATTTGAGCGTTAATCTTGGCTACTATGATTCTTGCTTTTTCCCGATTTATTGACCCTTTCTCTTTTCTAGAAAGATATTTCGATGCTCTTCGCAGTCTCCGATAATGCTTGTTAAAATGCTTGGGATTAGACACTTTATCGCCATCGCTGGTAATTACTAGGCTACTAATTCCTAAGTCAATTCCAATGGCTTTATCTGTTACTGGTAATGGCTTAATTGTTGGGTCATCAAATCTTATTGAAATATGCCAGCGTCCAGAAGGATGTAATCTGACTGTTACTGTGCTTGGTTCACAGCTTTCTGGGATTTGTCTTGACCATCGAATCGCTAAGGGTTCCGTGCATTTGGCTAAATAGATTTGTTTGTCTTTAAATTTAAAGGCTGATTTGGTAAATTCGGCACTTCCTCCCTGATGTTTTTTCTTAAAGTTAGGATACTTAGTACGACCAGCAAAGAAGTTAGTAAAAGCTGTTTGTAAATGTCTTAACCCTTGTTGTAAGGGTACACAGCTTACTTCATTGAGAAAGTCTAATTCTTCTTGCTTTTTCCAATCGGTCAACATTGAAGAAGTTTGAGCGTAGCCTACTCTTTCTTGCTTTTCGTACCAAGCTTGTGTTCGTTCGTGGAGAGCTTTATTGTAAACCAATCTTACACATCCCAAAGTGCGCCGCAATAGCGACTCTTGTTCTGGTGTCGGGTAAAATCGGTAAGAATAGGCTTTTTCCATGTCTCATATTTTAGCATATATTTCGTAAATGTGCTAATATTTAACAGCAAAGCCAACCTAAAACGGCGGGGTTTCAGACCCAAATTTTCGATGA
>NZ_JAPZQM010000389.1:0-1687 GCF_027530565.1 Microcystis sp. LE19-10.1B
TTGAAAAATTTTGCCTCAAACCCTGTCTGCGTAAGGATTTCAGGAGTTTGTACCCAGTAGTTTATTAGTATTACATTGCTTTAACTCAGGCTCTGTAAGACTTTGAGCCATAGCTAGTATATTTATACGGGGGAAGTTCAGGTATAGGAGCTAGGGAATGGGGAAATGGGGAGATAGGGAGATAGGGAAATTTTAGCTAAATTCCCCACTACCCCAAAACCCTAAAACCTCAACCCTCAACACCCAACACCCAAAACCCTAAAACCCCAACCCCGAGCTAGGGAATGGGGAAATGGGGAGATAGGGAGATAGGGAAATTTCAGCTAAATTCCCCACTACCCCAAAACCCTAAAACCCCAACCCTCAACACCCAACACCCAAAACCCTAAAACCCCAACCCCCAACCCCTAAAACCCTATGATTAAAACCTCTGTTTCTCTAGCTGATTTCACTTCCTACCGGGTGGGGGGAAGAGCGCAATGGTATGCCGAACCAGTTAATCTAGAGGAATTAAGAGAAGTGTTCGCTTGGTTGCGATCGCAAGATTTACCCTTGACTGTTTTGGGGGCTGGTTCAAATTTACTAATCAGCGATCGAGGTTTACCCGGACTTGTCCTCAATACTCGCCATCTGCGATCGAGTTGTTTTGATGCCGAAACTGCTACGATTACAGCAGCGGCGGGGGAACCCCTGCCAAAAATAGCTTGGAGAGCGGCAAAAAGGGGCTGGAGGGGCCTAGAATGGGCGGTGGGTATCCCCGGTACGGTGGGGGGTGCTGTGGTCATGAATGCGGGGGCGCACACCTCCTGTGTGGCGGATCGATTAGTGCGGGCGCTGGTATTAAATCCCGATGGTCAGTTAGAAACTGTAAGCAAAGAAGATTTAAATTATAGTTATCGCAGTTCTTCTCTGCAAGGGGATCAACGTTTAGTTATCGAAGCTACATTTCAGTTAGAAGCTACCGATAATTGCGAGGAAATAATGGCAATTACTACCCATAATTTACGCCATCGCAAAAGTACCCAACCCTATGATCGTCCCAGTTGTGGTAGCGTTTTCCGCAATCCTAAACCGCAATTTGCCGGGGCTTTAATTGAGGAAATGGGATTAAAAGGTTATCAAATTGGTGGAGCGCAAGTATCAGAATTACACGCTAATTTTATCCTGAATATTGGTTCAGCAAAAGCCTCGGATATTCTGCGTTTAATTCGTCATGTGCAGGAACAAGTGTTCGATCGCTGGTCCCTCTGGTTAGAACCAGAGGTGAAAGTTTTAGGGGAATTTGACGGGATTTAACTATTTTTCTCGATAACGGTTGAACTCAGCCGCGATGGGCTGGAGTGCGACGGCAGATATTTTTATAATCCTCTAGCATGGTGCGTTCCCCAAAATCTATTGGTGGGGCAGTAGGAGCCACATTAGGGAACGCACCCTACGGCTAACTATTTTTAATATATCTCGTGGGTGGTGCGTTACATTTAATTAACGCACCCTACGCGATCGCCGATCGCACTGATAGCCGTTTGACTTTGATATTGCCAATTGTCGCAACATCTCAAAAACCGCTGAGAGGTAAGATGAAAGCCACGACAGCATCTCTGGCCTCTCAGCCTATCGCCTGTGGCTGTTAGGTAGTGTCTAGCTAGTGACCAACTTCCAGGCTGAGACTGTTCTGGGGAGCCGCCCG
>NZ_JAPZQM010000178.1:0-1742 GCF_027530565.1 Microcystis sp. LE19-10.1B
ATCCTTATCTGGCAAGAGACTTAATTGATTAGTTCGCTCTAGATCAAAAATAATTGACAAAAATCGCCAAATGCCTTTCTATATAAGGGTTCCATCCCTTATAACCCCCGTCCATTGCATAACAAAAACCGAAGAACCAGATTCCGTCTGCAAATCAGGTGGATGCCAACCAGCTTTAACCCAATTTTTACGCACAATAACAGCCAGATTACTATTTAATCTTAAAGCTACAATTGTTGCTCGACCACAAGCCGTTACTCCCATAATTTCCGTTCCCTCTTGAGTCCAAGTACAATGTTCTTGCCATTTTTGAAGGCGAGGATTAAATAAGGAAACCAACACCTCATATTTGGGATCAATAGCCTCAGTTTGAATCCATTTATATTGATTACATAATTCACAAGCTAAACATAAATTATCTTCTGTATTAGCACCACCTTTAGCTAAAGGTTGGATATGATCAATTTGTAATCTCCTCATAATATAATCTTGGTGAATTAGGCAATATTCACAGCGATTTCCTGCCCGTTGTTTAACTTTTTGGCGTAAGGTTTCTATGAGAAAACTCATGGTATTAAAGGCTCTCTCAAACCTCGTTTAACGGCTTCAGCTAAGGCTATTGACTTTCTTAATTGTCCCATTTGGTAAATTGAGATTAAAACTAATAATTCATAGCCTTCGGCTTCGGTTAAGCCCGTATTTTTTCCCTTAGCTTGTAACTCTCCCAAGCGTTGATTTTGAACAGCATCCATTTTTGAATTAGCTAATTCAATAATTTCGGAATCTAAAAGATGGGAAACTTCAAGATGATTGCCCACAGCTGAGAGATTATTAAAGGTAGGCAAAATGATTTCTAAGGTATCAATTAAAACCTCTGATAACTCTCGTTCTGTAGCCTTTCCTAAACATTGGGCTGATTCAACTAAACTGACGGGTAAATCAATAGTAATTTGAGTCATTTGTCTAAGGAGTATTGAACTAATTGTGCAGCGAAGTGATCGCAATCGCATTACCATCACGAGAGACGGTAGCGGTATTTTCCTGTTGGACAGGAGCAGCATTGCGGGGTGTCAGTTTTTTAGTTTTCATGGGGTAAGTCCTCCAATCATTTTGATCTGCTCTCTTTATACCTAATTTTGTCTCAGATTCAAAAGTTTTATTCTGAGTTTTTATCTATCTTTGTTATAGTTTTTTATCTCTGTTCAATGTTATTACAGTTTTTCTGTTTAAATTTCCCGAAGAAAAAAAAAACACCAGATGCTATTGGGGAGCAGGGAAGAATGATACCCTTAGATGGATGCGATCGCTTTCTTAATCAACATCAAACATAGCATCTAAATCTCTATATCCATTCACGACTCTTGCGATTTCAATTCCGTTTTCAAGAGGAAAATAAAAGATTAGATAATCTTCTACAGGAAAACTTCGTAAGCTAGGGATTAACTCATCGCGCCTACGTCCCAGATTGGGGAATTTAGCTAATTTTTTACAAGCCTGTTGGATTTTTTCTTTTAAAATTCTAGCAGCTTGCGGATTTTTCCCAGCCAAGTAACTATTAACTTGCTTTAAATCCAATCTAGCTGAGGGTGAGAAAATATCTTGGTTCTTCGTTACTTGGTATGGTTCGATAGGGGGGCATAAATCGACTAAATCCTTATCTGGCAAGAGACTTAATTGATTAGTTCGCTCTAGAGCAAAAACAATTGACAAAAATCGCATCAATGTCCTTCTCTATAAGGGTT
>NZ_JAPZQM010000594.1:0-7541 GCF_027530565.1 Microcystis sp. LE19-10.1B
ATTGAGAGGTTTTCTTTAACATATTTATTCGCTCAACCCAACCTACGAAACTGTAGGTTGGGTTGAGGCACGAAACCCAACCATAAACCCAAGGAAACTAAAGTAGGTTGGGTTGAGGCACGAAACCCAACTATAGACCCAAGGAAACCCAACAAAAAGATTCAGACGGATTTAGGGGTTGGGTGTTGGGTTTCGCTTTCCCTGAGAATTGAGAGGTTTTCTTTAACATATTTATTCGCTCAACCCAACCTACGAAACTACGAAACTCACCCCCCTAATTTTTGTAAAATCTGCAAAATCTGCATCACTTGTTCATAAGCAGCCATATTATTCTGTTGGAGGAATAATATAGCTGCTTGTTGTAGATCAATTTTTACTTTTTCGGGTTGTCCTAATATGGCATATAAACCACCACGACCTAAGTAAGCTTGAGCCAAATTAGGATTAATTTCAATAGCTTTGCTGTAGTCAGAGAGGGCTCAATCGTATTTCTGCAAGTTATAGTAAAGAAGCCCCCGATTGTAGTAAGCTTGAGCATAATTAGGATTAATTCTAATAGCTTGGTTGTAGTCAGCTAAAGCTAAATCGTATTTCTGCAAGTTATAGTAAACAACCCCCCGATTGTTGTAAGCGTCAGCATAATTAGGATTAATGTCAATAGCTTTGCTGTAGTCAGAGAGGGCTAAATCGTACTTCTGCTGGTTATAGTAAAGAAGCCCCCGATTGTAGTAAGCATTAGCATAATTAGGATTAATGTCAATGGCTTTGCTGTAGTCAGCTAAAGCTAAATCGTATTTTTTTTGGAGACGGTAAAGCTCCCCCCGATTGTAGTAAGCTTTTGCATAATTAGGATTAATGTCAATAGCTTTGTTGAGGTCAGCTAAAGCTAATTCGTATTTTTCTTGGTAAAAGTAAAGAATCCCCCGAATTTGGTAAGCCTCAGCATAATTAGGATTAATGTCAATAGCTTTGCTGTAGTCAGAGAGGGCTAAATCGTATTTTTCTTGGAGACGGTAAAGATCCCCCCGAATGAAGTAAAAGTGACTAAAATTTGAATTAAGTTCAATAGCTTTGTTGAGGTCAGCCAAAGCTAAATCATATTTTTGTTGGCGA
Organism: Microcystis sp. LE19-10.1B; assembly: GCF_027530565.1. NCBI lineage: Bacteria > Bacillati > Cyanobacteriota > Cyanophyceae > Chroococcales > Microcystaceae > Microcystis > Microcystis sp. LE19-10.1B. Next base: position 1,114 of record NZ_JAPZQM010000594.1, read on the forward strand.
TGGTAAAAAATCCCCCGATAGAAGTAAGCCGAAAAAACATCATCAGAATTAATGTCAATAGCTTTGTTGTAATCAGCTAAAGCTAATTCGTATTTCTGCAAGTCAGAGTAAAGATTCCCCCGACTGGCGTAAGCACCAGCATCATTAGGATTAATGTCAATAGCTTTGTTGTAATCAGCTAAAGCTAATTCGTATTTTTGTTGGCGACGGTAAAGATTCCCACGATTCTCGTAAGCCTTAGCAAAATTACGATTAAGGTCAATAGCTTTGTTGAAGTCAGAGAGGGCTAAATCGTATTTTTGTTGGTAAGAGTAAAGATTACCCCGATTGTTGTAAGCACCAGCATCATTAGGATTAATGTCAATGGCTTTGTTGAAGTCAGCTAAAGCTAAATCGTATTTTTGTTGGAGAAGGTAATTAAGCCCCCGCCCTCTATAATATAAACCATAATTAGGATTAAGTTCAATAGCTTTGTTGTAGTCATCTAAAGCTAAATCGTATTTTTGTTGGGAGGAATAGTGCAACGCTCGAACAGAGTAAGCCATAGCATAATTAGGATTAAGTTCAATAGCTTTGTTATGGTCATCTAAAGCTAATTCGTATTTTTGTTGTAAGAAATAGTACTTCGCTCGAATCACATACCACAAAGCACGAGGAGCGAGATCAATTGCCTGATTAATCGCAGCTAATCCCTCATCATAGCGTTCTAAACTATCTAATACTGACTCTTTCATTATATAGGATTTAGGACTATTGGGAAACAGAGAAATCGCCTGATTAATCACGGTTAATGCTTGCTCATAATTTTCTCTGGCTTCTCTTTCTCTACCAGCACTTTTTGAGAAGCCACCTAAAACGGCATAAACATTACTTTGCAGTTGTAAAATACTACTGTGAAACTCCTTTAAATCTTTCCCTTTAGGTAAGGTATTAATCGCTTGTTGCAAAGCTTCTATAGCTGGTTGATGTTCGCGTAATTGAAATAACGCTAATCCCTTCCCATACCAGGCTAAATAGACATTATCGGGGTCATTTTGCTTAATCGCCTCATCAAAGGCTTTAATTGCTTCCTCAGACCTCCGTAACCGCCATAATTGTCCCCCCCTTTGTATCCAAATATCCGCCTTCGCATTGGTATTAGGGACAATAACACCAGCAATCGCTTGAATAATTTCTTGTTGTTGTTGCGGACTAACTTGGGGTTGAGCAGTGGTTAATAATTGCGGTTTTACCTTCAATCTTTCTTGCAATCCGATAAAAGTGCTAATGGGAATCCCCAAACTAAACCCTAACTGAATTTTCCCCCCCCCTGCTCCTTCTGAACGTCCATGAATCCCTATTACTCTCCCCTGGGAGTCTAAGACTGCACCACCACTCATTCCCCCAAATGTGATGCTAGTATAAACTAATTCATACCCTCCAGTTAAAGAACTGACACTTTTTAATACTGCCCCTTGTTCATTGCTTAAGTCATTTTGGCGGGTTCCTAATAATCCCATTTCTTGATCTTTGATTCTACCTCCACTAAACAACCATTTCGAGGGATTGTCGCCAATTTTGGGGAAGCCTGCCGCAAAAACAAAATCATCGGTATTTGGGTTATAATTCGCTATTTCCGCAACGGGATAATTGTCTCGGCTTTCAAACTGAAAAACTGCTAAATCTACCCCTTCCTGCCGGATGATGGTGCTTTTCTCGATGTTTCGAGTTTTACCGTCCTTGGTGACGACGGTGTAGGTGCGATCGGGACAAGGTTCACTTGCAGCATCTTGACTTTCTTCCTTCTTCTCACATAATACATGGTCTGCGGTTAAAACTGTGTAAATATTCCCTTCTTTAGCGATAATTACGCCACTTCCATTGGCTTTACTGCTACTATCAATCCGCACGGTGAAACCCTTGGCTTTTGTTTCTAATTCGGCGATATAGTCAGTAGGGGCGGTGGTTTCTATATCGGGGTTCACCTGCGGTAGGGGCAGGTTATAGGCGCTGAGGATTTCGGGCCGGATGTAGGTTAATAGGGTATGAAGGGGAATGCCCCAGTTAACCGCTCTCATCTTTTGGATTTCTGCATCTGTGGGTTTTGTACCGTCCTCGTAGATGTAGTTAGAGAGAATCGGATGGGCCGATCGCCCGTTAATGCCGATTAACTCATCCTCGAAAAAGATACCACCGCCACTCATTCCCTGCACGATATCGCCACTATAACCGACGCTGTAGCCCTCCCGGAGGGGTCGATCGCTTGTTTGTTCAATTTTCCCGTTATCGGTGGTGTACTGCCCCGTTTCTGCGGAATAACCGGTTACGGTGATATCTAGTTCCGCATCCGGGGAAATGGCGCGAATTTTAGCGATCGGATAATCCCGGGTATCGCTAAACTCCACCAGGGCCAGATCCTTATCTTTTAAAAGGGAATTCGGCGCGATCGAGGCTGTGCGGGTTTGGCCGTCGTGGGTTTGGATCTGTAGGGTGGTCGCGCCGCGGGTAACGTGAGCGTTGGTCAAAACGAGGTATATACTGCCTTTTTTCCCGATAATGATTCCCGATCCCCGATTTATCTCGCTAGTAATCTTAACAGTGACTTGACGGATCGATCGCTCGATCTGCGCGTCTGGGCTGTCTTCCGCCACGATCGCCGGAGCAGAGAAAGGGGATAGCGCTTTAACCGGTACGACGGGCAGAAGTAGGAGGCTTAGGAGTAGGGGAAAGGGTTTCAACATGGTTATTATGGGGAAATTTGGGGTAAAACAGCGAAAATTCTAGCGGGTGGGAACGCAATTATTTTGCGGGCCAGCAGATCTCGTACCACAGGGTGCGTCGCGATCGGCGAGTGGTGCTTTGGCGAAAAACTCCGTCATCGAGATATAGGTTTTATCTCCGGAATTCTGGAGGAGCATATCCGAGCTTTTCCCCTCTAGGATGTCCATGAGTTGTTGCAAGACTAAATCTGGATTGTCGTGGGGTTTAAGGGTAAAAAGTTGGCTATTACCATCGCAGGGATCGCCGGATCGTGAAACGCTGCAGATGATCGGGTATCCTTTCGCCCGGCCGGTGGTGAGATAGTTAAAACGCCCTTGATTATATGCTTCCTGGAATTTTTTCGTGACTTCCTCGCAACGAACCGGGGAACGTTTGGAGAAATATTCCGATTTCCAGCCGATAATCCGCACATTGCCGCTTCTTTGGGGAATCCAAGCGAGGGTAGCGGGTATTTTTCCTCCCGATGCGCGATCGAACACCTCTTTACAGAAGAAGGTGACGCCATTCGGGGTGGTCGATTGGCTGAAACCGGGGGCGATACCACCGAGGAGGACAGTGGCGAGGAGGCCGACGCAAGCGAGACGGTGGGAAATATATCTAGAGTTCATAGGGATAGTTCCTCAGAAAATAGGGATTAGAATCGTGATTAGGGTCAAAATGGGATTATTTAAGGGTTAGCGGCGGCGTTGAGGGTGTAGCGACCCGATTCACCCCCTTCGCGAGAGGTAGCCACTAGGATATAAACTCCATCGGCGGGTAATTCGGTTACGAGTCGAGCGTTAAAATCCCCGGGGGCGCGATCGACACGCTGGTTACTACGGGCGACCTGTGGGTATTTTGTCCCCTCGGAAGATTGGAGAACGCGATAGAGGACAAGATAGGGAGCGATCTCGTTGCTGTTCATATCCAGAACGATTTTCTGTCCGGCACGACCCTCGAACCCGTAATATTGCTCGTTTTGGTCTTTGGTCAAGTTGCCTTGAACGGTCTGACCGTTAAGAGGGAGGGCGAGTAACTGTATCCGATCGTCCTGTCCTAATGTTGAGACGGTGGAGACATCGCCTGTTTTAACTGCGGTGAGGAAAGCTTGCAGGCGATCGAGGGAAACGGCGAAATTAATGCCGCTCTGGGTAAGGCCGATCGGGTTTCCCGCACCGTCGTAAACGTAACTCCCGATATCGCCTGCGACGTTAACCCCCACCACTTCCCCCCGTGAATTCAAAAGCGGCCCGCCGGAATTGCCTTTGTTGATATTAGCGTTGTGTTGCACAATGCCTTTTTCGGGGTCGAGACGGCTGATAATGCCCTGGGTGAGGGTGTTTTGATAGTCCTCGTTTAAGGGTGTGCCGATGGCGAAAACGCTTTCGCCGACTTTGGCGGAGTTCGGACGGGCGAGGGGAAGATAGGGCAGGTTTTGGCGGTTATAAATCCGCAGGACGGCTAAATCCACGCCATTTTTAGCGAAGCCGATCACGTCTGCCGAGGCCTGCTGTCCGTTGGAAAATTTCACCGTCACCACCCGGGGGCCATCCGCAACAACGTGGGCGTTGGTAATGATGATACCGTCGGGACTGACGAGAAAGCCGCTACCGTGGCCGCTGCCATTTTTGACGGTGACGACGGCGGGGCTGGCTTTCTGATAGACTCTAGAAGCGGTCTGCTCCTGCGCGAGGAGGGGTGGAACGTTTTCCATCAGGAAGCCTCCTGGTTGAACGAGTAGGCCAGTGGTGGCCAGTAGCACCGATAGGGTGAAAGTAATTGGTTTCATCGGGTTGGCTCCTCTTTAGTCGAGGGATACTTGCAAGGATGTTATCGTTGGTTTTTTTCCAATTATGCGATTAAGTTTTAAGTCCTCAGGTTGCTTTTTTCACAAAAGTTTAGAGGGGGAGAGCGATCGCTCTCCCTGGCAACTTACGCACCTATCTGCCGTAGTGCTTCTATGGCGCTGTTGTACATTTCTGTGTTTCCCTGCTGGCGAAATAATTCGGCGGCCGTTGTTAGATCGGCGATCGCATTTTGTCTCTGGTTAAATGCGAGATGGACGTATCCGCGGAAATGGTAAGCGTAGGCAGCGCGGGGGTTTAGTCGGATCGCGGTGTTCAGGTCTTGAAACGCCGGCCGCCATTGTTCGCGAATCGTGTAAATCATGCCCCGACCGAGGTAAGCTTCGCTATAGTCCGGATCGAGTTCGATCGCTCTGGTGAATTGAGCGAGGGCGAGATCATATTTTTCCTGTTGGATGTAGTTAATTCCCCGGTTAAAGTGGGCGATCGCTTCTTTGTAGTTCGCTTGAGCGATCCGGGTTTCGGCTGGTTGTCGGCTTTCTAGGGCCATAACGGGGTGAACAGTGGCGAGGGTGGAGAGGCCGATTAGGCTGACGGTGGTGAGAAGGGCAAAGGATTTCATGGGTAGTGCCTCGGTGAGGGTGATTTGAGCTTCTACATAATTCATCGGTTGCTTTTTTGAGAATATGCAGGATAGGGCGATCAATTTTTTTTCCTTTCGGGTACAAAAGGAAAAAGCGCGGCAATCGGCATCGCTTTGTTATCATTTAGTGAAAAATACTTGTTTTTTTTGATGCAATATGGTAAGCAAATCCCCGACGATTACTGATGCGGAATTAATTCGCCTCAGTTGTCAGAACCCGGAATTAGGCTTTGAACGCAATGCAGATGGAACGTTAGTCACTATGCCCCCGATCGGAAGTATTTCAGCGAATCGAGAACTGAAAGCCGGCGCTCGCCTGCTCTACTGGGTCGAACAGAACGGGTTAGGAGAGGTATTTAGTTCTAGCGGCGGTTTTAAACTGGCCAATAGCGCGGTACGCTCTCCCGATGTGGCTTTCGTGGCGAGAGAACGTTTACCGTCCGGTTGGCAGGAAAGGGAGGATGAATTTCTCGATCTCGCGCCGGATTTCGTGATCGAGATCCGTTCTAAAACCGATAGTTTATCCAAGTTAAAGCGGAAAATGGAGGAGTATCGGGAGAACGGGGTGAAGTTAGGATGGTTGATCGATCGCCACAATAAACAGGCTTTCGTCTACCGTCAGGACGGGACGATTACCTGTTATCCCGAGAACGCGATTTTAAGCGGGGAAGATGTGGTTCCGGGGTTCACCCTAGCGCTAGAAATCTTGCTGTAAGATCGATCGCTTTTTTCGGGGTGAGATTCAAAATCGATCGAGTATCTAGACCGCGCCTAATTGCCGTAGGAATTGCAGGGCTTTTTCGCGTGCTGGCGCGTTCCCTTGCTGGCGGAACAGTTCGGCGGCTTGTCGGAAATCCTCGATCGCTTTTTCCTTGTCTAGCCGATAGACGTAAGGAACCCCAACAATAGACCCAAGGAAACTACCGTAGGTTGGGTTGACGTAAGGAAACCCAACAAAAAGATTCAGACGGATTTAGGTGTTGGCTGTTGGGTTTCGCTTTTCCTGAGAATTGAGAGATTTTCTTTAACCTAAGTAGCTGGTTATAATTAAATTAAAAATGGATTTTAGGTTCGATCCCCCCTGCCCCCCTTGATAAGGGGGGTGCCGATAGGCGGGGGGAGCCCCCCTGCCCCCCTTGATAAGGGGGGTGCCGATAGGCGGGGGGAGCCCCCCTGCCCCCCTTGATAAGGGGGGTGCCGATAGGCGGGGGGAGCCCCCTTGCCCCCCTTGATAAGGGGGG